>JBGSLG010000040.1:0-15147 GCA_041740815.1 Bacteroidales bacterium | reverse complement strand
CTGGCTCAGGGTATTGTTACCGGCAAATTTCACGACAATCCTGAGCTGTTGAAAAATATCGGTTTTAGAAGATACAATCCGCAATTCAAGCCTGAAGGACTGGAGAAAAGCCGGCCGGTTGTAGCCCTTGTGAAGGAGCTTGCAATTAAATATAATGTAACCCCCTCCCAGGTTGCTCTCAACTGGCTTATTCAGTATAATGGCGAAACTGTAGTTGCAATACCGGGTGCAACAAAAGAAATTCATGTAAAGGAAAACTGCGGAGCAATGTCATTCAGCCTTTCCGATGAGGATATGGTCAGGCTGGATAAGGCGAGTTCGATATTCAAATGACCTGAAACTGAACAGCGAGACTCAACGCAAATTTTTCATGACCCGGTCTTTGGGGCAAATGAGGTCTGAAAAATCATTATAACAAGCGCAGATAACTTTCGGCGGTGTTAAACAGCATTTGCCGTTTATTCATATTCATTTCATCAAAGGTTCCAATCAGCATCCCGAATCTGGGATTAGATAGAAAAAAATCTCTGTGTTTATCCATAAACCGCCAGAAAAGTCCATCCCATATTAATTGCCAATCCCCCTTTTTGTAATTGCTCATCTTCATCAGGTAATTACTGCCGCTTATGCAGGGTTTTGTTGCCATCAAACCCCCATCAGCAAACTGGCTCATACCGTAACCATTCGGTACCATCCCCCAGTCGTAAGCATCAATGAACAACTCCATCAACCATTGGTAAACTTCATCGGGATCAAATTCACAGAGCGGCATAAATGCTGCAAATTGGTTTGAGGCTCTGGAAAGCCAGACATGATGTAGTTGTTAACTGTGTGGATGGTTTTACTAATCAGCCTTCTGATTACCCTATCGATGGGCTTTTACCGTCATCAGAATATTCCAGAAGGTCACCCGGCTGGCAGTCCAGAGCTTTGCAAATTGATTCCAGGGTGCTGAATCTAATTGCTCTAGCTTTTCCGGTTTTAAGGATGGAAAGATTTGAAAGTGTTAAATCAACTTTTTCTGACAACTCATTAAGTGACATCTTTCGCTTTGCCATCATTACATCCAGGTTTACAATGATTGGCATAATTTAAACTGTTAAATCGTTTTCGTTCTGAATTTCGACTCCTCTTGCAACAATAGTTGCAATTACATAAATGACTGCCGCCATTAATATATATGCCTGACTGTCTCCCCAGAACTCACCTAATTTGTCCATATCAATTCTGTCATGCTGCAAACCGCGGGATACTTCCCGGGCCAGGTAACTTAGCAGTCCTATGGAAAGAGTGTAATAACTGATCTTTGTTATCTGGTTGGCAACAAATGTATTAAATGGTTTTAATAAGTCAAGTTTGTATAAAAGCATGATGACAAGATAGAAAAGGTATGCCTTAAGAAACGAGATGACCAGGATAAAACTGTAAATTCCGAAATAAGCCCATTGACTGTACTCATAAATACTGCTTAAGTCCAGCTTTTGATATAAGCGGTGTACAACTTCAGGTTTTAAGAGACTGAAAACAAAATTGACTATCAGGGCTCCGGCCTCAATGCATAAGCCGACGAAGATGATCCAGGCAACAATGTGCACGGCTGTAAAAACGAAGTTGTTTCTTTTTGACATAATTCTTAAATTTAAAATTACATCGCAAAGATAACAATTATTAATTGTTTATCAATAAATATACATCTATAATCAAAAAATATATTTATGCCGAGGGGGGCGAGAATCCTATCGGTCTGATAACCTGCTGACCTCAACCTGCAAAGTCTCCGCCGGTAAAAGTGAAGGGCTGCCCTGCAAGTTTTGATATTTTAACACAAGTCTCCGGTTTTTAATATTTAGTTAACCTTATATTTAATTCATTAACAAATGATTAAGAAATAATCTACGAGATTTGTATTGTCAACAATAAACCATAAAATCATGAAAAACATTATCAGGTTTTTTATAGTGTTTGTGTTCCTTGCAGCCATCTCCCTTCCCTCGTTCTCTCAAAGTTCCGACATGGGTCAGTCAATTGGATTTCAACTTAATCCCTACCTTGACCGGCAATTCTTCAACGGCATCTTTATAAAACCTGTATTTGCATTGAGATACAGCAAAAATATTACAGACAACCTGTCTCTCGGCCCTGAATTCTCGGGCTACCTTCTTAAACCGATGAATCATGAAAATGATCTGAAGGCTTCCTCAATTAACCTTGGAGCGTTTGTTCGTTACACCTTCCTTCCGGATTCTCGTATCAGGCCATTCGCTGAGTTCAGTCTTTACTATGCATTCAATCATACAGAATCAAGTACCATAATCACTCCCGGAGGCACTGGAATGGACATCAGGTCTGAATACCTGACCGGATACATAGCACCCGGGATCACCCTGGTATCAAAATCGGAAAGATTCAGCCTCGATTTGTTTTACAAGTTCAGCAACAAATATTTCGTGAGCGGAAATAAATCAGCATTCACATACAGGCTGAATATAAACTTTTAAGACATCAAATATAAATCATGATTGATAACCGGTTTCCCGGAATTGATTTAGATTTGGGTATTGTTGGAAATGAGCTTCGAGACATGGAAACAACTATGATTTTTGAGCGGTTCTGGAATCGCTTTTCTACTGAAAATCCTCATGCAAAACGGATCTACGATCTTCTTTCAGCACGGGGTGAACAGGTAGTTCATGACCATATCGCACTGCGAACATTCGATGACCCCATGATGAATATAGATGTGATTTCACGGGTGTTTACCGAAAACGGTTATGAGGCAAGGGGAAACTATGAATTTAAGGCCAAAAAGCTGAGAGGAATGCATTTTGAGCATAAAAGCGACCCGCAGGCACCCAAGGTATTTATCAGTGAGTTGCTGACAGATCAGTTCAGCGATTATCTGAAGACAACAATCCGGGGTTACCTGAACCGGCTGGACGACAGTGCCTATGCTGACCCTGATCTGGTTTACGGAGGCAGCGTTTGGGGTAAGATACCATATGACACCTACAATAAACTGCGCGAAGAATCAGAATATGCAGCATGGCTGCTTGTGTATGGTTACCGGGCTAACCATTTTGCCGTTAAGGTCAATGAGCTGAAGAAGTTCCCAACTTTACAGGAGGTCAATGAATTTGTGAAAGGAAATGGTTATCTCATGACTACTGTCGGCGGGGAGATCTATGGAACACCAGCGGAGCTGCTGGAGCAGTCTGCGACAATGGCTGAGATTCAGCCCGTTGAGTTTACCGACGGTATCCATGAGATCCCCTCGTGCTTCTATGAGTTTACCCTTCGGTATAACCAGCCCGACGGGAAGCAGTATTCAGGCTTCATTGCTGCCAACGCCGACAAAATTTTTGAAAGCACAAATTACTATAATAAGCTGGCTGACATGATGTAGCCGGTTGACATGGACAGGCTTGCCCACCTGTCAGCCGGAATTCCTTATACCCCATAACCTGCAACATTCTCAGGACTAAGGTCAATAATTTATATATCAGTCATATTATTGGACTTACAGTTAACACATTTTGCTATCTCAAATCAAAGCGATCAAGGTTCATTAACTTGCTCCATGCCACAATAAAATCCCTGACAAATTTTTCCTGTGAATCCATGCTTCCGTATACTTCGGCCAGTGCCCTGAGCTCGGAGTTTGATCCGAAGACAAGATCTGCCCTGGTTCCTGTCCATTTTAGTTCTCCCGTTTTGCGATCACGTCCAACAAATGTTTCTTTGTCCTCCGATGCCGGCATCCATGCGGTATTCATGTCCAGCAGGTTTACAAAGAAATCGTTCGTAAGGACTTCCGGACGTTTCGTGAATACTCCATGCTTAGAGTTATCAAAATTTGTATTTAACACTCGCATGCCCCCCACAAGGACTGTCATTTCAGGAGCAGAAAGTGTTAGTAGCTGAGCTTTATCAACCAACAATTCTTCAGTGGAGATAGTGTATTTCGATTTTAAATAGTTGCGGAAGCCATCAGCTACCGGTTCGAGTACGGATATGGAATTCACGTCAGTTTGTTCCTGCGATGCGTCCATACGCCCCGGGGCAAAAGGTACGGTTATTTCATACCCTGCATCTTTCGATGCTTTTTCGACACCTGCGCAGCCTGCCAAAATAATAAGGTCTGCCAGAGAAACCTTTTTCCCGGCTGATTGAGCACTGGTGAATTCTTTTTGAATGCCTTCCAACGTCCCCAATACTTTCGTCAGTTGAGAAGGGTTGTTAACCACCCAGTCCTTTTGTGGAGCAAGACGAATGCGGGCACCGTTTGCGCCACCACGTTTATCAGATCCCCGGAATGTGGAGGCAGATGCCCAGGCTGTTGATACCAATTGCGAAACGGACAGTCCGGATTGTAATACTCTGGCTTTTAAATCTGCAATATCTTTTTCATTAATCAGTTCATGATCAACGACTGGTATCGGATCCTGCCAGATCAGATCTTCTTTGGGTACCTCAGGACCAAGGTAACGGGCGCGTGGGCCCATATCACGATGAGTAAGCTTAAACCATGCACTTGCAAAGGCATCAGCAAATTCAAGCGGATGTTCATAGAACCGCTTTGAAATTTTCTCATAAACCGGATCCAAACGTAAAGCAAGGTCCGTAGTAAGCATCGTTGGCGCATGCTTTTTAGACGGGTCATGAGCATCAGGCACGGCGGAATCGGCATTTTTTGCTACCCATTGATGAGCGCCGGCAGGACTTTTTGTTAGTTCCCACTCATATTTAAAAAGGTTGTCGAAGAAATAATAGCTCCATTTGGCCGGAGTCTGTGTCCACGTCACTTCAAGGCCGCTGGTGATTGTGTCACCCCCTTTTCCTGAGCCAAACCTGCTTTTCCATCCCAGCCCCTGTTCTTCCATACCTGCAGCTTCAGGCTCCGGTCCAACAAGCCCTGGATCACCGGCCCCATGAGTTTTGCCAAATGTATGCCCACCGGCAATTAGTGCCACTGTTTCTTCATCATTCATGGCCATGCGGGCAAAGGTTACACGGATATCATGTGCGGCTGCTAAAGGATCAGGATTTCCATCAGGTCCCTCAGGATTAACATAGATCAAACCCATCTGTACTGCGGCAAGGGGGTTTTCCAGCTTACGGGAATGTTTATCTCCGTCTGAATCATCGTCTGAGACAATTACTGCGCCTTCTTTTTCCACACCTTCCGATCTATCTGCATAACGCACATCACCGCCCAGCCACTTGGTTTCACCTCCCCAGTAAATATCCTCTTCAGGCTCCCAGACATCCGCACGCCCACCGGCAAATCCGAAGGTTTTGAATCCCATTGATTCCAGAGCGACATTGCCAGCCAGAATCATCAGGTCGGCCCATGATATTTTACGGCCATACTTTTGCTTGATCGGCCAAAGCAGTCTTCGTGCCTTGTCGAGGTTGACATTATCAGGCCAACTGTTTAACGGGGCAAATCGCTGCTGTCCGCTGCCTGCACCTCCCCGGCCGTCTCCTGTGCGGTATGTGCCGGCACTGTGCCATGCCATCCGGATGAATAACGGGCCATAGTGGCCGAAATCGGCAGGCCACCACTCCTGAGAATCAGTCATAAGTATGTGCAAATCTTTCTTCAAAGCGCCATAATCGAGATTCTTAAATTCTTCGGCATAATTAAAATCATCACCCATCGGGTTTGATGCGGTAGAGTGCTGCCGCAGTATGTTCAATTTTAACTGATTAGGCCACCAGTCGCGGTTCTTCGTTCCACTGGTACCAACACTGTGCTTTTGGGTTGCACCGGTAACAGGACACCTTTTGATGTTGTCAGAGTTGCTTTCCATCTTTATAACTATTTGTTTATATGCGAATCATATTAATTTATTCAAAATATCTCACAATTAATTTTTATCCAAAAATTTACCTGTGATTTGAAGTATTACATCTTCAATTTCAAAATTAGGCCATTTGAGTACAACTGACAAGACAAACTTTCCAAAAACAGGAGCAAAATGCAAAAAGTGAGACAAACAGATCGACTCATTTCCGAAGTTAAATATTTGATTTGAAACAATATCTCATTCCGGTCGAAAAGTTATTCACCGCCATACCTGGCTACAGCAGAATAGCTGTTCCCCCCTCCTGCCACACCCGGAAATTTCGCTATCTTTGAACTCGTGCCGGAGAGAATCTCGCGGTACACCAAATTACAGGCAACAACTCCATGGCAATGAAATACGAAGACTTCATCATCCATTCCCTTGGCAAATGTAACATAATCTCTCCGCTGAAACAGGCTCAGACACCTGACAGTCCTGTATACCAGTTCGTTGATGAGGATGACAGGGTGCTCTACGATGCTTCTGTAACCGGTTTCAAAAAACACGTGAAAACCGGAGATCAACCCGTTTCCTTTGAAAGGGCCGGACCCTGGGAGTCAATCTTCTTTGAACCGGCCAAAACCAAGGTCGGAATAGTCACATGCGGCGGACTCTGCCCCGGACTGAACAACGTCATCCGCAGCCTCGTAAACCAGCTTCACTACAGATACGGGGTGACAAGAATACTGGGCATCAGGTACGGCTTTGAGGGACTCAACCCGGACTATAACCACCCGGTGGTTGAACTGACTGCGCCCATGGTAAGTTACATACACCTCTCCGGAGGAACAATACTCGGTACCTCGCGCGGCAACCAGGACGTCGGCAGGATGGTTGACACAATCGAGATGCTGAACCTCAACATCGTGTTTTGCATCGGCGGCGACGGCACACTGCGAGGAGCCCACGCAATTAACGAGGAGATTACAAAGAGGAAGCTGAAGATCGCTGTTGCGGGTATCCCGAAAACAATTGACAATGACATCGACTTCATCCAAAAATCATTCGGTTTTGAGACAGCCTTCTCAATCGCCAATGACATAATCAGGAACGCGCACAACGAAGCCAGCGGAGCTTATAACGGCATCGCCCTGGTTAAGCTTATGGGCCGCGACTCAGGATTCATTGCTGCAAGTGCGGCTCTGGCAATCCAGGAGGTGAACTTCGTCCTGGTACCGGAGATCCCGTTCGACCTGAATGGCCCGCGGGGATTCATCAGCATACTGCGCAAACGACTCGAGGAGAGGCATCATGCCGTGGTGGTGGTGGCTGAGGGGGCCGGACAGGATCTGTTCGGAGCAGTTGAAAGAGAAAAGGATGCCTCCGGCAACATAAAAAACATGGATATAGGTGTCTACCTGAAGGACAAAATTAAGAAGGCGTTCTCCGCAGCCGGATTCCCCCACTCAATCAAATACATCGATCCGAGCTACATAATCCGCAGCGCTCCTGCCAACGCCAACGACAGCAAGTTCTGCAACCTGCTGGCACAGAATACCGTGCATGCTGCTATGACAGGCAAAACAGATTTTGTTACAGGATTCTGGAATAATCACTTTACCCTGATGCCAATCCCGATGGTGGTTGCCAAACGCAAGAAAATTGACGTGAAAGGCGAACTGTGGTGGAATGTGCTGGAGGCAACCGGACAGCCTATCAGCATGAAGAATAGCTGATCATCGCGATGGAGATGCGGCCTTAAGGGCCAGGAACACCTGCAGTGCATAGGCCCGAAAGAGCAGTACTGCTGCAGCTCCCCTGCCGGAAGAACTAAAACGCCAACCCTACTGACACCTCGAGCATCCCGAAGGGCTTGATCTCAGTGCCTTCACGGGGTGTGAGATCATCTTCCCCCGCACCGGGCTCTGTATAATCCCAGTTATATTTATTCCGCTCTGCGCCCAAATAAATACCGGTGTTGAGAAAGAGACTCTCCCTTATGAACTGGTCAAATTTGCGTCCGGAACCGGGAATTTGCTTCTGACCAAACATGAAACGGTATCCGCTGTTGAGCATGACGATCATCTTCCTGTTGTCGCGGTTCCACTCGTTTACATAGTCCTCCATATACAGCACGTCAGCCATCTCATATTCGAAAAGTAGCCCAACATAAGCCTTGTCCTTTTTGGTCTTGAAAAACCACATCGGACCACCGCCAAAAGCTATCCCGGAAAACTGATCAGGCCTTCCGCCCCTGTCAACATCAGCCTGATAAAGAATTGGTGTTAGTGCACCTAAGGATGAGACCCTGGCATGAGCATTCAGCGCCAGGTTCCTGGTAAGACTGTACTCAACGCTCACTACAGGACCGAATTGCACAAATCCAAGCAGATTTGAATGCAGTGCCCACCTGGGGAAGCTGGTTGCCGCTGATTTTGGCTTATAGTTTTTATCAACCTGGCTCGGGTACTTCTGCTGAGCGGTGCCGGAGGTCCATGGCTCCTCTCCGCTGGCGAGCAGGGGAGTTAAGACCATGAGTGTCAGAATCAGGACTTTCTTCATTGTCTGAATTGTTTTCAAGGGCTAAAGTAGAAAAACGTTAGCCAGTCCAGGATATTACATCTAAATTTATTTAACTGCGCCTGAAAACGGAAATGGGTGACTGCCTCCTCAATGGCCGCTGCCGGCATCATCCCTCTCCCCCGGATCCATGGATTCCGTTACCAGCCGCTCCTTGTTGCGTTCGCTGTGCGGAACAGTAGTCCTCTCTCCGATCTGCTGCCTCCACATGGCATAGTAAAGCCCCTTCCTGCTCAGCAGCAGGTCATGCGTTCCCTCCTCAATAATCTTTCCCTTTTCAAGGACATAGATCCGGTCAGCATGCATGATTGTCGACAGTCGGTGAGCTATCATGAGGGTGATCTGCTGCTTCCCGGCAGATATCTCTCTGAGGGTCTTGGCGATCTCCTCCTCTGTGATCGAATCCAGCGCCGAGGTGGCTTCGTCAAAGATCAGTATCTTGGGATTGCGGATCAGGGCCCGGGCTATGGCCAGCCTCTGCTTTTCGCCTCCGGATACCATCTTCCCTCCCTCACCCAGGAGGGTATCCAGCCCTTTCGGCGAGCTCTCCACCAGCCTGATGGCCGAGGCTTTCTTCAAAGCCTCATATATCTCTTCATCCGTTGCCTCCGGCTTGACAAACTGCATGTTCTCCCTGATCGTACCCGAGAAGAGCTGCGTATCCTGCGTGACAAACCCCAGCTGCCGGCGCATCTGGTTGAACCTGATGTCGCGCGCTGCGACATCATCATAGTAAATGGTGCCTTTAGTAGGAGTATACAGTCCTACCAGAAGCTTGACAAGGGTCGACTTGCCGCAGCCGGAAGGACCCACGAAGGCAATTGTATCGCCCCTTACGGCCCTGAAGGAGAGGTCCTCGATGGCATCGGTCTCGGCCTTTTTGTAACGGAAGGTGACACGGTCGAAACAGAGATTCACGATTTCACCTATCTCAACCGGTTCCTCAGGCCGGTACTCCGGCTCCTTCTTCATGAGTTCATTGAATAGCTGCAGCGAAGCCTCAGCCTCACGGTATGTGAGTATAATGCTTCCCAGGTCCTGAAGAGGATAGAGGATACGTGTGGAGATGAACTGCATGGTGATCAGCTCACCGGTGGTAAGCATGTCGCGAAAGATTAGCCAGAGGAGTATGAAAAGGATTGATTCTCTCAGGACAAGCAAAACTGAACTCTGCAGAAAGGTCAGTGAGCGTATCTTCTTGACCTTGGTGATCTCCAGGTCGAATATCTTCCTGGTGAAGTTCCTCAGACGTCTGATCTCAGGGTAGGTAAGACCCATGCTCTTGACCAGCTCGATATTCCTCAGTGATTCGGTAATTGAGCCGCTCATCTTATTGGTCTCCTTAACCACGGAGCGCTGGATGGTCCGGATCTTCCTGCTCAGCATCCCTGTAAGTCCGCCAAGCAGCACAACCCCAATCAGGAAGACCGGTATCAGCAGCCAGCTTTTTGTTACTGAATACCAGATCAGGAATGCAATACCAACTACTGTAGTGAACAGGGTGGTGATGAACGAGGTAATAAACCTCTCGTTGTCATGCCTCACTTTCTGGAGTACCGACAGCACGTGACCGCTGCTGGTCTCTTCAAACTCGTGGTAAGGAAGCCGCAGCGTCTGTCTCAGTCCCTCATCAAAAACCGACAGCCCGAACTTCTGAACCACCAGCCGGGTTACATATTCGTTGAATGCCCTGGCCAGTCTGGCCATGAGGGCGATACCAACAGCCAGTGCGAGAAGCCTGATGGCCCCGCTGATAAGCTCATGCTCGGGCCGTCCCCCGGGATTGACAGCATACAGGTCAATAATCTTACCGAAGATGATGGGGTCAATGAGGTCAAGCACCTGCGCTATTGCCGCAAGTCCCATTGCTAGGAGCAGCAGGCCTTTAAACGGTTTTAGGTACTTCCAGATTATCTTCATTGAAACAAGGTTGGCTCCTTTCTGACGGTGGAAGAAAGGAGCTTTGAAAAGCTCTGTTTATGCTTGTGGCCTAAATGGCAGCCGAGAAGGTATCACCCTGTTTCAGGTCGCCCGTCTGCCAGCCCTTCCTGAGCCAGCTCGACCGCTGTGCAGCTGATCCGTGAGTGAATGAGTCGGGAACGACTCTCCCCTGGTACTTCTTCTGAAGCACATCATCACCGATGGATGAAGCAGCGTTAAGGGCCTCCTCAATATCACCGGCCTCTATGGAGTTGAACATCTGGCTTGCATGATGCGCCCACACGCCGGCAAGGAAGTCGGCCTGCAGCTCAAGCCTGACTGTAAGCTGGTTGGCCCTGACCTCGCTCAGACGCTGGCGCTCTGACGTCACCTCATCAAGGATACCCATCAGATTTTGTACGTGATGACCTATCTCATGGGCAATTACATAAGCCACTGCAAAATCGCCCTGGGCTCCGTATTTTGTCTGCAGATCGTCGCAAAAACTAAGGTCAATATAAACCTTTTCATCTGCAGGGCAATAGAAGGGACCACTGGCGGCTGTGGCAT
Organism: Bacteroidales bacterium; assembly: GCA_041740815.1. GTDB lineage: Bacteria > Bacteroidota > Bacteroidia > Bacteroidales > VadinHA17 > SR-FBR-E99. The sequence continues at coordinate 4,288 of JBGSLG010000040.1, read as the reverse complement.
ATCCGCAGGCAGACTGCACCTGGTCACGGAAAAGCACAAGCGTGGGTGTGCGGTAGGTGGCGCCTGACTCTGCAAAAATCTTTCCCCATACCTCCTCGGTATCGGCAAGGACTACTGAGACAAACTGAGCCATAGCATTCTCCTCCTCGGTTGCCTCAATCGGTCCGGAAGTTTCGGCTCCGGAACCACCCTGGTTAATTATGCTTGACGGATCGCCGCCCAGCAGATAGACCAGCAGTACGATAACCAGCGTTCCTATCCCTCCGCCGACAACCTTGGTGCCGGTACCCATACCCCTTCGATCTTCAACATTGCCGCTTCCACGACGTCCTTGCCATTTCATATCGTTATGCTTTTATCCGTTTTAAAATTAAGTGACCGAAAGATACTAAATCGACACAAAATTCAAAAGTTTAGCCGTGAACAAATCCAGCTCCCTCGTGTTTATCGTTTAAAAGAGTTTAAACATGAAATCAAAAGCAATTGTATTAACCGCATTAATTATCAGTTTGTTAACTATAAATAATAAGACTATGGCACAGGGATATACTTTTCCGGAGCTTCCGTACGCTTACAATGCACTGGAGCCCTATATTGACGCCCAGACAATGGAGATTCATTACTCGAAACATCACAGGGCATATTTTGACAATTTTGTAAAGGCAGCAGGCGAGGCTAAGATCGACAATCTGCCCCTTGAGGACATCTTTGCACGGGTAAGCATCTACTCCCCGGTAATCCGCAATAACGGCGGCGGTTTTTACAACCACAAGCTTTTCTGGAAGGTAATGGGACCGAATGCAGGAGGCCAGCCTGAAGGAGCACTGCTGGAAGCAATAAACAAGACTTTCGGGTCATTTGACCTGTTCAAGACCGAATTTGAGACTGCAGCCAAGACGCAGTTCGGCAGCGGTTGGGCATGGCTGGCGGTTGACGCCGACGGCAAGTTGTTCGTTTCACAGACGCCGAACCAGGACAATCCGCTGATGGATGTTGCTGCCAAACGCGGCACCCCGATCCTGGCACTTGATGTGTGGGAACATGCATATTATCTTAAGTACCAGAATCGCAGGCCTGAATATGTGGCAAGCTTCTGGAACGTGGTAAACTGGAAAAAGGTTGCTGAGCTTTATGGAGAAGCGCTGAAATAGTAGTTTTTATCTGATAACCTTAAAAGGGAGATTCTTTCGTTTAGGATCTCCCTTTTTTCATTCCCTGCAGGGCATCCGCCGGCTACTTATCACCTATAATCCTGTACCCCAGCGAGAACTGCAGGAAGTTGTTCCTCCATGGCTCTGCGTACTCGACATCATTTGAGGCAGATACCAGTCCAATAACATACCTGACAGTAACATTGATCCTGTACGGCAGGTTGGCTTCAGCACCAAGTACAAGGCCAACATCCAGAGCATTGTACCAGTCTTTTATGTCAGTAATATCTCCGTCATCCTTGTCCTCCTGCTTTGCCACCAGCAAATAGCCAAACTGTGGCCCCAAATGGATGTTGGCATACTTTACCGGCTGGTATTTGACTAACAGAGGCAGATCAATGTAAGTAAGCAGGTCCTTGACATTGTAGTATGGATCATCCCAGTCGGAACCCCTGGTTGAGACCATCAGCTCAGTCTGGAAACCCAGGAAGTCCATTATAAAGAAGTTCCCGTACACACCGGCATTAAAGCCTAATAACTGGCGTACGGCAACGCCATCTCCGGACCCCGTGGTAGACTGGGTTGCAAGGTTAATACCGCCCTTTACACCGGCACCGATCTGGGGCTGGGCCGTCAATGAGGCTGTAATGAGCAGTGACATACAGAGTGTCAGAAGAAAATTCTTTCTCATAGGTACTTCGGTTTAGTTTCATAAACCAAAGTTAAAGAACGGAAACGTCAATGTCAATTTTATTTTAGGGGATGCCGCTGAGGCCGCCTTAATTATTGCAGTTGAAGCAGACCTCATTCTCCAGCTTTCGGCCGGCGAAGAAGTCGTCAATATTCTTCAGTGTGGTCTCGGCAATATTCTGTATTGCCTCCCGGGTGAAGAATCCCTGGTGCGAGGTGATTATAACATTGTTGAATGTCAGGAGCCGTGCCAGAACATCATCGCCCAGCACCCTGTCAGAGAGATCCTCAAAGAAGAACTCGCTCTCCTCCTCGTATACATCGAGTCCCGCTGAACCAACCTTACCGCTCTTTAGACCCTCAATCAGATCGGCAGTCCGGATAAGCTTGCCTCTTCCCGTATTGATGATCATCACCCCTCTCTTCATCAGGGCGATTGTAGTTGCATTGATCATGAACTCCGTCTCCTTTGTCAGCGGACAGTTAAGCGAGATGATGTGCGAATCCCTGTATATCTCCTCTACTGATACATACCTGCATCCTGTCTGCACGGCAAACTGTTCATCAGGATACATGTCATTCAGCAGCACCTCCATTCCAAATCCCCTGAGTATCCCTGCCAGCACCTTGCCTATCCTGCCGGTTCCTATTACTCCGGCCGTTTTGCCATACATATCAAATCCAAGCAGTCCGTTCAGCGCGAAGTTCGTGTCGCGTGTCCTGAAGTAGGCCCTGTGCACCTTGCGGTTGAGGGTAAGCATCAGCGCCACGGTGTGCTCAGCGATGGCGTGCGGCGAATAGGAAGGAACCCTCACAACCCGTATATTGTTTAGCGCCGCCTTCGGGTCAACGTTGTTGAATCCCGCAGAGCGAAGGGCAATCAGCTTAACCCCGTATTCCTTGAGCTGCATTATCATCTCCGCATTCACAGTGTCGTTCACGAAGATCACCACAGCGTCATATCCCTGCGCGAGGATGACATTGTCAGAGGTAAGGTGGAACTTGAAGTATTTTATTGTGTACCCGTACTTTGAGTTCAGCTCGTTGAACGACTCAATATCATAGGGCTTGGCATCAAAAAAAGCTATCTTAAGTTTATTCATTTCTGCATGAGTTGTTATTCAAATAACACTGGCACCGGCTATTTGTTCTTAAGAAAGTGCCATTTAAATCTGCGGAAACATAAAATGCACGGCCATCCAGGCCCCGGAGTTACAGAAAGACTATCCGGGCACAACTATGCCAGAATAACAGAAACATAAAATGCACGGCCATCCAGGCCCCGGAGTTACAGAAAGACTATCCGGGCACTGCTATGCCACAATTACTGGAACTTAAACCTTGAATAAGGGAATACCTTTAAGTGCCTTTTCTTTGATACTTATAACCTCTGACTGATCAAGGGGCTTCAGCTTGTCCGAGAGAGCCAGTGCCTGTCTGAACAGGTTTTCATCTCCAGGAGGGATAGCCGCTGTAACCGGATGTGACAGCGTAAACCGTAATCCCATGAGGATGTCCTCCGCAGATGTCAGAGGCTCATACCAGCATTTGGGGTAGCCCGAACGGTCAGCACCTTCAGGCCATGGTCCTTTCGCCATCGCCTTAAGTGCCAGTATGCCCATATTCTTCTCTTTCGCCTTTGCCATAACACGGGGCCCGAAGCTGCCGGCATGCCAGATAGCATAGTTGAAAGGAAAGAGGATTGTATCAAAATCGAACCTCTCCATCAGCGCCATGGCAGCCTCCTCCGAATGAGCGGAGAACCCGATGAACCTGATCTTCCCCTCCTGCTTTGCTTCCAGGAATGTCTCCATTGCACCCCCCGGACCAAGAATTGTGTCAACATCTTCCATTGTCGTGACGGCATGATGCTGGTAAAGGTCGAAGTGGTCAGTACGCATATTCTTCAGCGATTGCTCCAGCTCTTTGCGGGCCCCGGCTTTTGTCCGCTCTGTGGTCTTGCAGGCAAGAAAGACATTCTTCCTGTAGGGCTCCAGGGCCGGACCAAGCTTGACTTCGGCATCACCGTATGACGGGGCGACGTCAAAATAATTTACCCCGGCATCAATTGCCATCCTGACGGCATCTGAGGCTTCCACAGGCGTTGCATTCATCACAACTATCCCTCCGAATCCAATTACAGAAAGCATCTCCCCTGTCCGGCCGAGGGATCTCTTCTCAAGCTTTCCCGGCACATTCTTTCTTGCCATTCCGGAAAGGTCAGACGGGAAAAGAGTGATGGCGGGAACCGCTGCTGCGGCTGAAACAATAAACTTCCTTCGTTTCATTAGTTTAAATTTTTCTTGTTTTATTGATCGAAAGGCACTTGCATGAAGCTTATAATCATCCTTTTGCGAGTTCCTGCTCATGCAAGTTTCATATCACTTTATTTAAGCGGATCTTCAGCCCTGAGGTAAAACTCATTATGCAACCTTTCCACATCATCA
>JBGSLG010000039.1:0-6153 GCA_041740815.1 Bacteroidales bacterium | reverse complement strand
CATTAGAGGATCTTGCAAAGCAGAAGGAAGCTATCGAAACGGAAATTAAAGAGAAGGAACAAGCTGAGAACTCTGCTGAGGCACAAATCAAAGGTATTACTGAGTTAATTGATTTTTTTAAAGAAGCTTCTGATGAAGATCGATATAGACTTCGGTTGCGATTACGCAGTCAGCTTCGGTTATTGATAAAGAAAATATGGATAGGAATTGATAGTCAGTTCATTACCATATTCTTTAATTCAGGGCAACGGCGAGTTATATCCCTAAAATCTGGAATTCCAACAAAGAAACTGGATGCTTTTCCTAAGTCAATGAGGGGTTAAACTATATCATAAGGGATCTGCGCAGCTAGTCCCCCTCTCTCCGCAAAAGACCATGCAGGCCGGGTCACCGAAAGTGCTACGGCTTCGTTTTTACAGACAACGCTTTGAAATCTTGCATTTTCTCCGCTGAATGTTTATTGCCGGATTTCCTTCACTACAATTCTCCCAAATCCAAATTCTTGTCACATTTTTTCCGGCTCCCCTGTTGGCTTTTATTTGAAATATTTCTAACTTTATCTCTCACCAATCTAAACCAAAGGAGGAATAATCATGTCAACCGAAGAATTAACACCCGACCCAACCCCAACCCCAACCCAAACTCAGACCCAGACCCAGACACAGTTGCCACTGTCAACTAACCTTCCCAACCTGGCAAAGTATATGAACTTTATCGGGCTGCTCGCAATGATCGGCGGAGTAATCTATTGCATTACGATAATAGGCGCCATAATTGGCATACCTTATTACATTATGGGTAAGAGACTCCGTGAATCGGCAGACGCATTTACAAATTACAACTCAAATAGCTCCGCCAGAGACCTGGAACTGGCTATCGAAAAGCAGACACGGGCATTCTTTATCCAATACGTGCTGTCCATTATAGGGCTCGTGATCCTTGCAATTTACCTGGTTGTCATCATTGGAGTCCTCGCTGCCGGCGGATTCTCATCCTGACTTTCGCAATGCCATCTCAAGGGAACAATATTCAATCAGCAACATATTCGCTCAGTACTTTGGCAGTGCGATCTAAGGCAAAATATGGAAAAAGTCCCGGAATCACTCTATGCTTTCGCAGGGCGAAACAGAGGGCATGATATGCAAAAAATCCATGGTTCACTAGTAGCTTTCGCATTGCGAACCAGTGGAAACAATGTGGAAATCGCTCCCGGATCACCCCATCGAAGCAGCCCGGACGCAAATTTGCATCCATCCGATCCTCATGATTTTTTCAACCAGAATCAATAAAACCGTAAAAATTTCCTCGAGAAAATTTTATGTGACGGAAAAATTCTTATCTTTGCGGCGTTTTTACGGCCAAAATAAGTCGTAATATAACAGATAACAGAACCAAATTTTAAACAGAAATGAAAAACAGATTCTTTTTAGTAATTGCTACCGTTGCTGCAGTGGTCCTTATGACCAGCTGCGCTAAAGTTCCTCAGGAAGCTCTCGACGCTGCATCAGCAGCTCTCGAATCAGCCAAGACAGTACAGACAGATGTTTACTTCCCCGCAGAATTTGCTGCTCTGAATGATTCACTGAATGTCATGCTGCAGAACATCGAGACACAGAAGTCGAAATCAGCCAAAGATTTCAAAGTCATTAAAACCAACGCTGATGCTATCGCAGTTAAAGCTGCTGAACTGGCCGGTAATGTTGAAGTCAAGAAAGCTGAAGTGAAAGCTGAAGCTGAAACAATGATGGCAGGTGCCAAAACCCTTCTCGATGAGGCAAAAGCCCTCATCCTGAAAGCCCCTAAAGGTAAAGAAGGCAAAGCAGTTGTTGAAGAGATCAAAAACGAACTGACAGTCATCGAAACATCACTGACTGACACCCAGGTTCTCTTTGACGGCGGCACTAACTATGTTCAGGTTGTTGACAAACTGAAAGCTGCTACCGACGGCATCAACGGCATTATCGCCGAGCTGAAGGAAGCAATGGTTAAAGCCGGTATCAAAATCTAAACAATACCACCAGGTTAAAACTGGATCCCCGGGCCTGGTCCCGGGGATTTTTTTAACATAAAACCCCCCAATGAAGAGAGGTTCCCTCGTAAGCCTGTTAATCTATCTAATCGTTGCTGCTTTTATCATCTTTCTGACAGTGATGCTCTTCCGGGCCCTAGTGCCGGAACCGCCACAGCCGGAAGTGGAACGCGCCAGGGCAGCAATAGCACGGGCCAGGGACCACCGTTCTGAAGTCTATTCCCCTAAAATCTACAGGGAAGCTCAGAACAACTACGATTCGGCCATGTTCGCATGGCGAAGCGAAAATGAACGGTTCATACTCTTCCGCGATTATGAACGGGTAGTTACCTTTGCCGCAATAGCGCAAAAGAGGGCGGATGAGGCAACGCGAAACACTATCACAAGATCGAACAACCTGAAGGCAAACCTCGGCAGCGAGATCAACCGGATGCGGGAGGAGATGCAGTCGTTCGAAAAGATTTTTCTCTCAATGCCCCTGCCCAAGGATATCAAAAATAAACATGCCAAAGGCAAACTGCTCCTACGCGAGGCAGAGATCGATCTTGCAAATGAAAACTACGTCAACGGGAACGTGAAGATCACCGAGGCAAACGAATATATATCAGTAGCTTACGTTCTCGCACGAAAGAAACTTGAAGATTATTATCAACATTATTCCGATTGGCAGGAGTGGGCAACAGCCACCATCAACGAGAGTCGCAGCAACGGATCATATGTAATCCTCGTGGAAAAAATCCCCGGGCGCTGCCACCTGTATCAAGGTGGCAAAAAGAAATATACCTTTGAGGCTGAGTTTGGCAGCAACTGGCTGGGAGACAAAAAAAGCAGGGGCGATATGGCAACTCCCGAAGGGAAGTATTTCATTACAAAGAAGCTGTCAGGCGGCTCAACAAAGTACCATAAGGCACTGATGATCAATTACCCGAATAAGATTGACATACAGGAGTTCAATGAGAGGATCAGGAACGGACAGCTGCCTGCCGATGCCAGTATAGGAGACATGATCGAGATACACGGCGACGGTGGTAAAGGGGCCAACTGGACGCAGGGATGCGTGGCCCTCAGGAATGATGATATGGACCTGCTTTTTAAATATGCATCCAAAGGAACACCGGTAACAATAATCGGCTCAACATTAACCCTTGGGGAGTTCATATCCTCCAGAAAAAAGTGATTATGGAAGAGCAGGAAGAAAAAAAATCGGGAGAAAATGGCTCTCCGAAAAAAGAGGAGGACTCAGCGCCAACAGGAAACGGCGCAAACCCTGATTTAAGCGGCGGCTCCACCCCATCAGACAGCGGCTCAGCTCCGGCAGCTAACGACATAAATCCTGCAGCAGGCGACAGTGCCTCCTCGTCAGGCAGTGGCTCCAATCCAGAAGCAAGCGGAGGCTCCACCCCAACAGGCAGCAGCTCAATACCGCCAGCCAGCGACTCTCCTTCAAAGAACATCTCCCCAACCCGGAGATTCTGCGCGTCAATAGGGAGCTTTATCAACTCCCGCCCAAAACTTAGGCTATCACTGATAATTACTGCATTGGTCGCAGGGGTACTGTTGCTCCTCAGCGTACCCCTTTACCTTGCCCCGGCACTTCAGTACTCATGGGGTACAAGCAGGGCCGAGTGCGCGGTGGATTCGTCTCTCCTGACCAACCGTGCCATCACAAGACAGATCGCCAACACGAAGAACGAGATCACCAGGCTCGAGCGGAGGCTCGCCTCGTTCATTCCCACCCAGACATACATCGTCATCAACACCGTTGACAACAGGTTCTCACTCTATCGCAGCCGCAAACTTATTCGCGAGGGCTATTGCTCATCAGGCAGCTACACCCTCCTCAAGTCCGTAGACGGCGAAAAGGAGTGGATATTCAAGACCCCGCGGGGCAGGTTCACCATCCAGGGCAAGATCACCCATCCCGTCTGGCGCAAGCCCGACTGGGCGTTTGTCGAGGAGGGACTCCCTATACCCGGTCCTACTGACGCGTCAAGATACGAGTACGGTGTGCTGGGCGATTACGCCATGAGCCTTGGCGACGGGTACCTGATACACGGAACCCTTTACAAGAGGCTCCTCGGGATGCCCGTGACGCACGGATGCATCAGGCTTAATGACGATGACCTCGAAGCCGTATTCAACGCACTCAGCGTTGGATCCAAAGTTTATATTTACTGACAACACTATCCGTGATGAGCTGGGAAAAACATAAATGGTACATAATTACGGCAGCTGCGCTGGGCATCCTCATCATCTTTTACCTGGTGAAGTCGGTCTCTGCGGTCAACAACTCCGTCAGGACATTCGACGATGCCTACTTCGCCTCCCTCGAGCAGAAGGAGGGAGACACTATCAACCTCTGCGCCATCCCCGGTTACATAGATATGCTTCGGGATAAGGCCTTTCTGAGTTCGCAGGTCAAGATGGCGGATTCCGACTCGATAGGGCTGCTGATCAATATCCGCGACAGCGTGATACAGCTCCTGATCAAGGGATTACCGATACGTACGATCAGGATTGACGAGTATGATGTCTCGCCCTTCTTTCAGAGGGCGAACCAGGAGGCGGTTTACAGCATGCTGTCCACGCCACTGAATATAACAAGGATGCAGGCAACATTCAAAAAGGACCCGGTGCAGATCAAGATAGCACCAAAAGATACCTCAGAGGCTAAGATCGATGCGAAGCCTGACACTACTGATTTCGAGGCTGTGTTCTTCACGCTGGAGACAGACCGTAACATCCGCTTTTACTTTGAACAACAGGAAGATACGGTGGGAGCCGACAGGAGGGCAAGATTCTTCTTCGATCTGAAGGACCGTTCACGCGACGCAAAGGCGACAATGAAGGCAGTTACCCGTTTTCAGACTCCTCCCTATGTTCCATACATAAAGATCTGGGTCCCAAAGGCTGAGGCGAAGATAGTCTACAGGGCCATTCCGCGCGAGGGGGTGATTGTTCTGACACAATAGAATTTCCGACGGGATTCGCGAAAAAGATGTACTTTTGCGCAACCAAATTCCGGTCTGTAGCTCAGATGGTAGAGCAGCTGACTCTTAATCAGCGGGTCCAGGGTTCGAGTCCCTGCAGACCGACCAGGAAACCGAAGGGGCTCGGGGCAGAGCATCCCGACTTTTAGTCGGGAGGGTCCAGGGTTCGAGTCCCTGCAGACCGACCAGATAAAATTGAGGAAGCGACGAGCTTCCTTTTTTTATAGGCTTAAAGCAGTTCATTTCGTATAACCACAACCCCGCCGAAGCCGATGCATATCTGGCTCAGCCATCGGTAGCATGCTCAACTTGCCTCACCGACTGGAAGCAGAAGATCAGCACGCAGGCATGGCTCGCCTTCTGGTTGCGCGGACAAACTCTCTGGAACTCATACAGGAGGCTCGATTATCCGAGGCTGTTTGCTCCGCCTGCCTATTTGCAGGAAGTTGACAAAGTGCCTGTCCGCCTGTTATATCCTGTATCTGAGCAGACCCTGAATGCTGAAAATTACGAGGCTGCTTCAACAAAGATCGGCGGTGATTCTCCGTTAACCAGGCTATTCTTTGATGCTGTGATGTACTAAAGTCAGGCTAATAGAGATCGTAGGATCTGAATACAAGAGAGGCTGTCCAATCCGGGCAGCCTCTCATTTAATTTTTGATTAGTCGTGCGGAAGGGTTAATTTAGATGATCCATAAACCGTAAAACGATGAAGAGAAATATTGTACTTTTTGGCTTGTTGCTGCTCACGATGGCGCTCATAGGACAGCCAAAACAGGTAGCCGGAATTCCCTGCCAGATGGAGGAGCTGACCTCGCCACAGTTTGTGAAAGCCACTGAGATGTCAGGAGGCGTCTGTGTCATCCCGATAGGGATCATTGAGAAGCATGCCACACAACTGCCGCTGGGTACAGACCTCTACGAGGCAAGGGCATCGGCGGTCATGGCAGCGGAGATGGAGTACGCCGTTGTGTTCCCGCCCTATTATGTGGGGCAGATATTTGAGGCGAAGCATCAGCCAGGCACCATCGCATACAGCAATGAGCTCATGTGGCAGATGCTTGAGGAGACCTGCGAAGAGCTCTCGCGAAACGGCCTGAAGAAGATCATAATTCATAACGGTCATGGCGGCAG
>JBGSLG010000038.1:0-5108 GCA_041740815.1 Bacteroidales bacterium | reverse complement strand
AGGAATGAAACTGGCAAAAGAGTACGACACAAAGCTGCTCTGCCAGATACCCCTTGTAATGGAGGTTGGTGAGGCTGCCGATGAGGGCCGTAATGTATTCCAGCAGACAAACAAGGCTGCAGTAGAGGCTTTCGAGACCCTGGCCGGCCAGGTTATTGAGGCAGTCGCTGTAGTAAGCGAGATGGGGAACTAGAAGTGTAAAGTCCACAATCAGCAATCTACAGTCACCAGTCATAAATTACTGATTCACTGCCGACTGAAGACTGCCGACTGAGGACTGTAGACTGCCTATTTCAAGTAAGTATCCAGGAACTCGAAATACTCCTTCTGCCAGATCACGGCATTCTGCGGCTTGGTGACCCAGTGACTCTCATTCTCGAAGAAGAGGAGTTTGCTGGGTACGCCGCGCAGCTGCGCTGAGTTGAATGCCTCGAGGCTCTGGCTGTAGGGAATGCGGAAGTCGTTAGCACCGGTGATGATCAGGATGGGCGTATCCCACTTGTCGACCATCGTATGAGGTGAGAACTTATTGTATCCCGGAGGCTGTGGCTTGTCCCACGGGGCACCCTGGTAATCCTTGTTCGGGTACCAGTACTCCTCAGTTGATCCGTACTCGGCAATAGTATTATAGACGCCGCAGTGCGAGACGAACGCCTTGAAGCGCTTGTTGTGCATCCCGGCAAGATAGAAGACCGAGTACCCGCCATAGCTGGCTCCCACGGCTCCCAGACGCTCCTTGTCGACAAAGGGCTCCTGAGCCATATCGTCGATAGCATCAAGGTAATCCTGCATATTCAGGCCACCATAATCACCCGAGATCTGTTCACGCCAGTAGCTGCCGAACCCCGAGTTGCCACGCCGGTTGACGGCAACAACAATGTAACCATTGGCAGCCATGATCTGGTAATTCCATCGGTAGCTCCAGCCCTGGCCAAGTGATCCCTGGGGACCTCCCTTACAATACAACAGTGTGGGGTATTTCTTTGAAGGATCAAAATCAGGCGGATAGATAATCCAGCTCTGAAGGTCTTTGCCATCCTTCGTCTTCGTAAAACGCTCCTCTGTCTTGCCCATCTTAATACTCTCGTAGATGTGACCGTTGACATTGGTTATCATGTTAAACTCCCCGGTTGACATATTCACTGCAGCCACTTCCGTTGGCCTCGACATCGACATCATCCCGGCAACCAGAACACCGTTCTGAAGCTGAAGCGGTCCCATGTCATAATCGCCTTCAGTAACCCTTGTAATTTTCCCGTCAGCAAGCGAGATGTTGAACACCGGTTGCCTTCCAAGATAAGGGCTTGTAAACCAGATTGACCCGGTGCCGTTCCATTGTATGGATCCAACGTTGTAATCCCATCCTTCAGAGACCCATTTACGTTCGCCGGAGGCAATATTGTAAACAAACAGCCTTTCGAGGTCCGACTCATACCCATCTTCCTCCATGCTTGCATAAGCTATCATCGACCCGTCAGGAGAGAAGACCGGGGTCTTATCGTAACCCATGTTTCCTTCAGTGATGTTCTTCTCCGCACCTGTGGTGACATCATAAAGGTAGATGTCGGTGTTTGTGCTTAATGAATATGCCTTGCCGGTCAGTTTCTTACATGAATAAGCAACGTATTTCCCGTCAGGGCTCCAGCTGATATCTGCCTCATCAAACCAGGGCGCATCAGGTGTATCATACCGTTGCCCTTCCATGACATCCTGTTCATTACTTATTGCCTCGCCGTCAAACGAAGCAGTGAAGAGATGGCTGTAGGAGTAGTCGTGCCAGTAGTTCCAGTGCCTGTACATCAGGTCATCGATTATGCGGACCTTAGCGTTGGGCAGGTCATACTTTTCGTTGGCAGTCTCGTCGAGTTTCACCCGGCGTGTGAAGTACACCATGTTTCCGGCTGGTGAGAATGACAGGATTTCATAATCCTGGAGTCCGGTAATCTCTTTCTTGCCGGTGCCGTCAGGATTCATCTTCATTATACGGCCGCCTTCGAGGTATGCAATCTTGGTACCGTTGTCGATCCACTGCGGACCTGATCCTCCGTCGTTGGTTAATTGTACCGGGGTGCCGCCTCCGGAAGCTATTGAATAGATGTTTGTCGTTCGTGCTTCAGTGGCAAGATCAAAGTTTGTGACTGTATAGAGTACCGTTGACCCATCTGGTGACAGCACTATTGATCCGATACGGCCGTATTTCCAGAGGATCTCAGGGGTAAGCACCCCGCCGGCTTTCTCGGCATCGGTCAGCGAGACATCTATGGCAGGAGCTGGCGTTTTCTCTTCAGAAGTTGTCTGGCAGGAATTTAAACCAATAATGGCAAGTGTGATGATCACTAGAGCGTGTTTCTTCATGATATGAGCGGTTCTTGGTTAGTTCAGTTGATTTGCATTATTTCAAAGATAAATAAATAGGTTTAAATGGGTGGTGATAACTTATAAAGTATTTAAGCAGGGTGCTTCACTTGTGAAGACAACATTCAGCATTACAACAATGAAAACCTTTGGTGCCAACAGTAAAAAGTCCGGTAAGCTAAACAACTGCTTCCGGGGTATTGACTTGCGGTCCGGAATTTCGTAAATTACAAAGATTGAAAAAAACCTGAATGGCTGAAATCAACTCCTCAGATCAGTTGTTTATCGACAGATTGACCACGATTGTATTTGACAACCTCTCAAATGAGAGCTTTGACGTTGAGGAGCTTGCACGAGAGGCACATATAAGCCGCTCTTCCATTCACAGGAGACTGAAACGCCTTACAAACCAGAATGCCAGTCAATTCATCCGTGAGATCCGCCTTAAGAAAGCCCTGGATATGCTTCAGAATGATCTCACCACTGCGGCAGAGGTAGCCTATAAAGTGGGATTTGGCAGTCCTGCATACTTCACACGTTGCTTCCATGAGTATTACGGTTATCCTCCAGGAGAAGTCAGAAAGCGTATCAGGGAAGCAAATACCAATGCCCACGATATGCCGCCGGAGGAACAGAATATAGCTGGCAACCGTAAACCATCAGTTCGGAAGTTGATACTAATCCTCTCAGCGGTTGCTGCATTTGTCATTGTCCTGGTTCTTTTCCTGTCCACTCTCCTGCAACACCAGGTAAAAGATATGTCAATAGTGGTCCTGCCCTTTAAAAATCTCAGCGGGAATCCGGATAATCAATATTTTGCCGATGGCATAACCGAGGACATTCTAAATAATCTTTATCAGGTAAGCGAACTCAGGGTGATCTCCAGAACCACCTCGGAACATTTCCGTGACACTGACCTGACATCCGGGGAGATATCCAGACAACTGAATGCAAGGAATGTACTCGAAGGCAGTGTAAGAAGGCAGGATGACAGAGTCAGGATAACAGTTCAGCTCATTGACGGCCACAGGGAGCAGCATTTATGGTCAGAGAACTTTGATCGTGATCTGACTGATATGATTGGCCTTCAGGGTGAAATTGCAATGAAGGTTGCAACAAAGCTTGAGGCCGTAATAACCAATAATGAATCCAGGCAGATCGATAATCATCCAACGGCAGATCCGGAAGCCTGGGATTTTTATCTCCGGGCAAGGTTCCTCCTGCATAAAGCAAATGATGTACAGCGTTTTGATATCAGCAGGGAAGGTCTTATGGCAAGCCTGAAGTATTATGAGATGGCCATTGCTGAAGACTCCAGTTTCGCAGAAGCATATGCCGGACTTGCCAATGCATGGTTCAATCTCTCGGCATGGGGTTGGTACAAACCATATAATGAAGGCATTTCGAAGGCCAGAGAGAACTTCACCGCAGCACTTGCGCTTGACCCCGATTGCGCAGAGGCTCATGCCGTAAGGGGTGTATGGCTGGCATATCCTGAAAGAAAATTTGAAGAGGCAAAAACAGAACTGTATACGGCCCTTGAACTTAATCCGAATTTTTCCACAGCACATCAATGGTATGCTCAGCTGCTTATGATAACAGGTCCCATTGACAAGGCAAGACTACACGTTGACCGGGCTGTTGAGCTGGAACCTTATTTCTGGTTAATGCATAACCTCAGTGCATGGATCTATTATTTCGAGGAGGAATATGAGAAGGGCATTAATGCCTGCATTGCTGCCCGCGACCTGAATCCTGAATTTATCGACAACAGCTGGCTTTTCACCCTGCACTATGTAAGGCTGGGCGAGGGTGAGAAAGCGGCAATGGCATTGCACGATCTCTTTAAACGGTATCCCTCTGTCAGTCACCTTGGAGATGAAGTAATGGAGGCTTTCCATAAATCAGGCATCGACGGGATTTTCAAATGGCTGATAGATATTAATATGAACAAGCCTATCCCTGTTGAGGGGATGGATGGGCATCCGTTTTACATTGCATGGTGGTACGCCATACTGGGTGACAGGGAGGAATCAATCAAATGGTTTGAGAAGACAGTTACAATGCCCACTATCCCCCGGCATTATTTTAATCTGATTGCCACCAATCCTGATTTCGATATACTCCGCGGTGACCCGAGGTTCCTCTCTGTCATAGAAGAGGCAGGACTTTCAGCCTACAACACCAGACCTCCGCGGTAAGGGGGCACCAAACAGCATGGATTTTTTCCGACAATGAACTTCATTGGATAATTCCTGCTGATACTTTGTTGTTGCAAGGGATGCAACATAGTTTCAATACCTGCATCATTATTAACATTAATGGAACTCAGCGTACTATACTGTCTGGTTCGCTTTAACCGAACTTTACATGACTGTAAGAGATCTTTTTTGTTTACCAAAACGTATAATTATGAAAGCAATTATGAAGATTTTACTGTTCACGGTAGCCATATGCCTGTTCTATTCCTGTACGAAATACGAAGTCACTGTACCCTTCAAGGCGGATTTCGTAGGAACTTACATGTATGCCGGACCGGATGCCTCTTGCGGTGAATGGAACCCCGATGGTGGTATCATGTGGGGTATGGTGATCAATGAAGGCACCGGAACGGGGACCTATATAGGGAAGTTTAACAATTATTTTGAGTTCTGTTGTGAATTGGTCTCCGGTATCTACCCGGCCCATCACATGGTTGCTTATTTTACGGCAGCGAATGGAGATATCCTTTATGTTTCATGTGCCGGACAGGT
>JBGSLG010000037.1:0-3871 GCA_041740815.1 Bacteroidales bacterium | reverse complement strand
GACGCCTTCGGATACTGTCTCAAAGCCGTTATTGCTCCTCACCTCATATCCTGCCACGGCAAAGAAGTTGGAGGAGAACTGTGCCCTTGCGCTGCGCATGGCAGGGTTACCGATTGCAAGCATGAATGCCAGGGGCCTGTGCTGAGCGCTTTCGGTTGCCAGCCTCAGCTTCTCGAACTCCTCAGCGCCGCGTGATGGCTTGATGGGGGTCACCTCCTCATCCTCTGCGGTAGCTTTTGAGGGCGCGGGTGGCGGCGCGGGTGCGGGCGCGGGTGCGGATGCGGGTGCGGATTCGGGGAACAGCCTGCCGTGATCATGTGCCGGCGCGGTATGCTCGCCAAAGGCCGGGTACTGGTTTGTGCCCAGAAGGATCTCTTTTCTTTTTGCTACATCGCCTTTGCGAAGGTATGCTGCATCCATTATTTTGTTCTGGATGGTTCCGTTACGCAACGACTGCAGGAATCCACCCTCGTTCTCGATCTCCAGGAAGAGCTTCCATGCCTCGTGTGCCATCATAGAGGTAAGCTCCTCAATGTAATATGACCCAGCGGCGGGGTCAGCCACCTTGTCGAGGTGCGACTCCTCCGCCAGCAGCAGCTGCTGGTTGCGGGCTATCCTCTCCGAGAATTCGTCAGCGTTGCGGAAGACTGTGTCAAATGGTTCTACGGTGACAGAACCGGCGCCACCCAGCACGGCGGACATGGCTTCTGTCTGCGTCCGGAGCATGTTGACGTACGGGTCGTACAATGTCTTGTTCCATCTGCCGGTAACCGAGTGAATATCCATCAGCGTATCCTGCTCCTCTTTCGGGCCCCAGACCCTGACAATCGTTGCCCACAGCATCCTTGCTGCCCTTAACTTAGCTATCTCCGGGAAGAAGTCCGGGCCGATGCCGAATGTAAATTTCATTGTCCGTGCTGCTGTTTCGGGCTTGATGCCTCTGGCTGTCAGCGCGGCCATGTAGTCATTTCCAAGTGCCAGGACGCAGGCAAGTTCTGTAACAGGTCCTGCACCGGCATTGCTGAAGACGGTTCCGGAGGGCTCAAGGCACTTCATTCCCGGTACCGTTGCCGAATCTTTTACAAGGTCAGCAAGGTAATCGAGGCCCTGTTCAACAGGGACGCACAGCCTGCCGTTTGCAGCCAGCCGGCCGAGAGGATCGGCGGCGATTGTCATCCTTACATTGCCGGTGTTTGTGCCGGCCAACAGGAGGAATGACTCAACAGAGGCAAAGAGCTCCTTTGCCATGCCCGGGGTGGTGAAGTTCACCTCCACGCTCTCAAGGTGGATGCCCCTGAGCAAACGTGATATATTATCGGCAGTGGCTGATTCCGGCACTGCTATAACAAATCCAAGCGAGGAGACTCCTCTCATCAGTATGTTGAGTGCTCTGGCGTTGGCGGCGTCATAGTCAGTGACAGTGATATCCTGCCTGACGAGCCAGCTATTGTCAGCGATGCGCGCGCCTCTGACATAGGGATAGTCTCCCGGAAGAAACCCCTTGTGATGCAGCTTGTCAAGGTCCTCCTGCCTGTAGAATGGCATTACCTCCAGGCCGTCGCGTGTTTTCCACACGAGCTTCTTCCTGAAGTCGGCACCCTTGAGATCAGCCGTTATCTTTTCCATCCATTTCTCTGTGGTGACGGGTGGAAACTTCTCAAATAACCTTTCTTTCTTGTCCATTGAGTATGCTGTTCCTGAAGGTGTAAATAAAAGGATTATCAGGTGATTAAACCATGCTTTTTATCATGAGGTGCCATGGGTCCCGCCGAACTCCATGAGGTATGACTTGATGAACTCATCTAGATCTCCGTCGAGGACTGCCTGGGCGTTCCCCACCTCGTATCCTGTGCGCAGGTCTTTCACCAGCTTATAAGGGTGAAGGGTATAGGATCTGATCTGGGAGCCCCACTCTATCTTTTTCTTTGCCCCCTCTATCTTGGCAATCTCTTCCTGTCTCTTCCGCAGTTCCATCTCATAGAGGTGCGATTTGAGCAGGCGCAGGGCATTCTCCTTGTTCTGTCCCTGTGAGCGCGACTCCTGGTTCTCTATGACAAGTCCTGTGGGTGCGTGTCTCAGGCGTACTGCCGTCTCTACCTTATTGACGTTCTGTCCGCCGGCGCCCGATGAGCGGAATGTCTCCCAGGTGATGTCGGCCGGGTTGATCTCTATCTTTATATCGTCATTTACCAGCGGTGCCACGTATACCGATGCGAATGTCGTCTGTCTCTTGCCCTGGGAGTTGAACGGTGAGATGCGAACCAGGCGGTGCACTCCGTTCTCGCTCTTGAGGTAGCCGTAGGCATTCTCTCCCTCGAACTCGAGGGTGACGGTCTTTATGCCGGCTTCATCGCCAGGCTGGTAGTATGCTTCGGTGATCGTGTATCCGTTACTCTCGCCCCACATGAGGTACATCCGCATGAGCATCTGTGCCCAGTCGTTGCTCTCGGTGCCGCCGGCGCCGGCGTTGATCTTCAGGACAGCTCCCAGCTGATCCTCCTCGCGCCGGAGCATATTGCGGACCTCTAGTTTCTCGATGGCGGCACGCGTCTTGTCAAACTGCTGGGTCAGCTCGGCTTCAGTGGCCTCGCCCTCGCGGAAGAAGTCGTTGAGGACTACCAGGTCCTCTACAGCAGTGTCTATGGTGGAGAAGGCTGTTGTCCAGCTCTTTACGGCGGAGATCTCCCTCATGTGTTCTTCGGCCTTTTTGGGGTCATTCCAGAATCCCGGCACGCGGGTTATCTCCTCTTTTTCTTTTATCTCTTTAAGTCGGTTATCGACGTCAAAGAAACCTCCTTAACGCATCCCGGCGCTCAATGAGGTCTTTTATCTGGTCATTTGTAATCATGTTGCGGATTTATTTGGCAAATATAAGAAAAGGCAGGGAATAGGGAATAGGCAGTATGCAGCCGGCAATTGTAAGAATTAAGAATTTAGAGTTAAGAGTTAAGAATTGATAATTAGCTTATTAGGTTAACTGACCACAAGACTGCAAGACCCCAAGACCGCAAGACGGAGCCCCGCAGAGCGGGGTAGACTGAAGCGACAGACCTTCAGATTGAGTCACCGCCGGAAGGCGGAGACTTAATCCCGATAACGAAGTGTATCGGAACGTCAGACCTTTCGACTTTCGACTTTCGACTTTAAAGACTTTACAGACTTGTCCGGTTATCCTACCTTGTATCCTGCGAATGACCCCGTGCCGGTCTGTGTGGCTGTGCCTGTATAGATATTTACACTGACTGTATTGCCCCGGGTGAGCCTGATAGTGACAGATTTGACAGGTACGGTAGTACCGGCGCTAATGTCAATAGCGAGCTTCTCATAAGGTGCTGAATTTACATATATTGCCAGCTCCCTGCCACTGCCCTGTGTTCCGTCCGCGAAATAAGCTACATTGAACGTATATATCCCGTCTGCCGGTGCTGTAAAAATTCCTGTACCTGCAT
Organism: Bacteroidales bacterium; assembly: GCA_041740815.1. Taxonomy (GTDB): domain Bacteria; phylum Bacteroidota; class Bacteroidia; order Bacteroidales; family VadinHA17; genus SR-FBR-E99. Next base: position 422 of record JBGSLG010000037.1, on the reverse strand, counting down.
TGAACCCCCCTCCAATACTAAGATCGGGCTCATCATAGATCATCGTCATGTAAGTAACCTGCGGAGCTATATCGGATGTCAGGTTCCTTGCCCTGAATGCAATTATCGTGTCGAGCCGGACAGAGTTGCCGGATTCGATCTGGAGGACTTTTGTGTCGCGGTTGTAAATGAGCTTCTGGTCGTCGGTATCCGTTGCCGGGTCACCCGGATCACCCTTGGGCCCGGGAGGTCCCTGCGGGCCCGGTTCCAGGGACTTGGCGGCATACAGCGCATAGGGCACTGCCATGAACTGCATCGTGCCCATATCCATGAAGATATTCTCGAACTTGACCTCAACCTGAAGATAATGGTTCGTTGTGGACCAGTCAATCGCGGTAAAAATACCAAGGACCGGATCCCCCTTGCCGATGGTGAGTGAAAAG
>JBGSLG010000036.1:0-5829 GCA_041740815.1 Bacteroidales bacterium | reverse complement strand
CGGTTACAAGGGCACCGTTCTCACAAGACGGCTGCTGGAGCAGGGATATAAGGTTACGCTGCTCGACAATTTCATGTACGGCTATGAGCCGGTGATGCACCTTGCTACAAACAGGAACCTGGAGATCATCAGACATGATATAAGGAACGGTATTCCCGGGATGCAGAATTACGATATAATCTTTCACCTTGCGGGCATAAGCGGCTTTCCTGCATGTGCCTCCAATCCTCATTCAGCGCAGCTGATCAACGTTGAGGCTAGCCGTCTGATCGCAGAGTCGCTTGCCCCCGGCCAGATGCTTATCAATGCCTCCACTACATCGCTATACGGTAAGTCCGGTAAGCCATGTGATGAAGATACCGCTGTTGATCCGGTCAGCACCTATGCACGGACAAAGCTTGCGGCGGAAGAGATTTTCCACGAAAAGCCCAATATCATCTCACTGAGGTTCGCAACTGTCTTCGGGTTCAGCACACGGATGAGGATGGACCTGATGATCAACGACTTTGTCTATAAGGCAGTCAAGGAGAAGGTGATTGTGCTGTTTGACAGTTTCGCAAAGCGAACCTTTATTCATGTTGAGGATGCGGCCGACTGTTACCTGTTCACGATGAATCATTTTGACAGCATGAAGGGGGGCATCTACAATGCCGGCGGAAATAACCTGAATTTATCGAAAGAGGAGGTCACTGAAAAGATCAGGGAGAAAGTCGATTTTTCAGTTGTGAATTCAGAGCTGAAGGACAAGGATCTGAGGCATTTCATTGTCAACTTCGACAAGATTGAGAAGCTGGGATACAAGCCCTTACGGTCTGTTGAGGATGGCATTGACGAGCTTGTAAGAATATATGGATTCTACGAGTATTATTCCCATTACAGAACGATCTGAAAGCATATGACAGACCACAGCAATTCTGAACTGGCGATCAACGGCGGACCACCCGTCACTGTTGAGCCGGTCCTTATACACAAGCCTTATCTTGATGAGGATGACTTCAGCGCAGTTGACAGGGCGATACGGTCGACCTTCGTCTCTGGCGACGGTCCTGAATGCAGGGAGTTTGAGGATATGCTCTCCAGGTATATAGGGGTTAAGCATGTATTGTTCGTCACGTCTGCCACCGCAGCGTTGGAGCTGGCTTTCAGGCTGAAGGAGTTCCCTCCGGACTCAGAGGTGATAGTTCCTGATTTTACCTACACTTCCACGGCACTGGGCGCCCTTTATAATAACCTGAAGATCGTTCTTGCAGATGTTTATCCTGACAATGGAAGCATCGACATATCGAAGATTGAAAGGCTGATAACTCCTCGTACTGTGGCTATTGCTCCGGTTGACTATGCCGGTGTCCCGGCGGATATGGACGCAATAAATGAGATTGCCCGGAAGCATGGCCTGTACGTTGTACATGACACTGCCCAGTCGATAGGTTCGTTTTACAAGGGAAAAAAGACCGGTTCGCTGGCTGAAATTTCCACATTCAGTTTCCACGGTACGAAGAACCTCACCACGGGAGAAGGAGGAGCCGTTGCTACCGACAGTGATGAGATTGCATCGCGGGTGAGGGTGTTGAGGGAGAAGGGGACTGACAAGCACTCGTTTCTTACAGACAACCGTACCCGCGGATATTATGAGTATATCGACACCGGGAACTCATACGTGCAGTCGAACATACTCGGGGCCCTCGGCGTATCACAGCTGAAAAAGATTGACTTCATGAACGGCCGGCGCAGGGAGATTGCGGAATATTATCTCGCGAATCTTGCGGGCATTGACGGGCTGGACTTTATCAGGCAGACGGAAGGGGCTGAAACGAACTGGCACATCTTCGGAATACTGGTCCCGCCGGCAGATAAATATTGGATTATGGATGCGCTCCGTGCCGAGGGGATAATGGTGAATGTGCATTACACTCCCCTGCACCGGAACAGGTTTTACAGCCACCTTGCAACTGACGGGGAGATGGCAGGGTCAATGGAGTTTTTCGGGAGGTTGTTGAGACTACCACTCTATCCTTCGCTTACTGAGACAGAGATGGGACATGTGGTGACAGCCGTAAAAAAGGTTTTCAAAGGCATAAGGCAATGAAGAGGCTTCTGTGGTTTACCGAAGGGCTGGCGTGGTCATTCAGATGCAGGTACAATCTATGGCTGCACGGACCTTACGGCCTGGCGAAAGTGGTGGAGAAGATCCCGTTCAGGTATTTAGTGAGGTTCCTTAGACGTTACGGGGCCTCCGTTGGAGAAAACTGCCGGTTTGAAAGAGGAATAAATATACATCGGCCTCTGGGGAAGAGGCCTTTTGAGAACCTTGTCATAGGCAACAATGTTTACCTCGGGCACAACACGCTGTTTGACCTTACCGGGAGGGTGACGGTGGGCGATGACGTGATAATTGCTTCAGGGTGCCAGGTATGGACACATGCGGGCTACTACCAGGCGGGGAAGGCTGGCCGGGAGTACCTGGAGAACAGGGGACCAGTTACCATTTGCAATGGTGCCTTCATCTACTCCGGAGTAGTAGTATCACATGGGGTGGTCATAGGAGCTTCATCGCGGATCGGAGCCAATTCAGTGGTCACGAGAGACATCCCGGAATCTGTTTTTGCAGGTGGTGTGCCCGCCAGGGAGCTGAAGAAAATCTGAAGAAGAATGGGGTAAAATGCGCAAGGCTTAGGATCTGACCAGGTAAGGATGAATGGATTAAAGGCAAAGACAGCCCGGGGAGTATTATGGAGTTTCATGGACTCTTTCGGGGTGTACCTGGTGAAGTTTGGCTTCAGCATTTTCATAGCACGGACTCTTTCGCCCGAAGATTACGGGCTGATGGGAATGATCGTGATATTTATCTCCATGGGTCAGATCTTCATGCAGAGCGGTTTATCCATGGCTTTGATACAAAAGAAGGAGAGCTCTGAAGCGGATCTTTCAACTGCTTTCTGGTTCAATGTATTGGCAGCTCTAGCCGTTTACCTTTTTCTTTTTTTAAGTGCCGGATCCATCGCCTCTTTTTACCAGAAGCCGGTGCTTGTCAACATTACCCGCATTGCTGCAACTGGAATAGTTCTCAACTCGCTCTGCTCGGTCCAGGTCGCCATACTGATCAAAAGGATGGATTTTAAGCGGCTAACCTGGATAAACCTTGTGGGAGCGCTGGTTTCAGGAATCACAGGGCTGATTCTTGCACTCAGAGGTTATGCCGTCTGGGCACTTGTTTTTCAGACCCTGGCCGGGAATGTGATATATCTTGCAGGGCTGTGGATTACCAGTAACTGGAGGCCGGGTCTGATATTTAATGTCAATTCATTCAGATCATTATTTGGGTTTGGGTATAAGATATTGTTGCAGGGCATTACAGATGTTCTGTTTACCAAGATATATTTTCCGCTGATCGGTAAATCCTTCCCTGCCGCTCAATTGGGATTTTATACCAATGCAAGCAGATTTTATGATATTTTTATAAGACAGACTTCCATCTCAGTTAACAGGGCAGTTTTCCCGGCCTTCTCAGCAATTCAGGACGAAAAGGAGAGGTTCAACAACAATTATGTTAAGTCATTCAATCTGATTGCCATGATAATGTCTTGCGGCTCGCTCATATTGATCATCGCAAGCCGGCCATTCGTTTTGGTAGCCCTGACCGACAAGTGGCTGCCAGCTGTTCCCCTGATGCAGCTATTTTTCATCGAGGGGTTCTTTTTTCCCTTATTACATTTTAATATGAATATTATGAATTCCCGTGGAAAAAGCGGCCTCTCACTTAAGATGGACCTGTTTAAAAAAGGGTTTATCCTCATTAGTATTATACTATTATTCAGATATGGCATAGAAGCGTTGATAATCGGACAGGTAGCAGCTACGGGAATTGCTGTTGTCATATCACTTGCTACGGTGGGCAAAGAGCTCGGGGTGAGGCTGCGTGATGTGACCCTGCCGTCAGCCTGGCTGGTGTTAATTCTGGCAGTGTGCCTGCTCTTCAGTATTTTCGTCATAGACCCCTTGAGTATTCCACATTGGGCTGAATTGCTCCTTAAATGCACTGTGATACCTTGTATCTTCTTCGCCATGGGATGGCTCTTCAGGTTAGGTGCAGTCAGGGAACTCAAGACTTTCATAAGCGATTACAGACAGTCGTATCCAAGGCGATGAACGAGGGAGGAGGGAGATACGTACGCATTCATCAACCGCAGGATCGGATGAAGAAGGCTTTAGCACTTCCTCGTAACCGGGTAACAAGATTCTTTACATTATGGCCTGATGTACTGAAGTTCATCGCCTTGATACTTGTTACTCTGTTTGTTACCTATTACCTGGGGACATCATTCAAGGTAATTTGGTATACGGCTCTTTTCCTGAGCTATTCTTTATCAAAGAACGAATCTCTGTGGCTTGCCTTTTTCCTTTCCACAACTGACGGGTTTGCCGGTTTTTTTGGCCTTTATGCGGTCACTATGCCTGTTTTGCCCGGTTTGCCTGCTGTTGAACTGGCGCAGATATATGTCATCATATCAGTAGTTAAGGCGACAGTAAGGAAGACTGAGGTGCAGGTCTTCTACAACAATTATCTCCAGGTATTATTCATATACCTTATATTTATGATAATATGGGGTCATATGATGGGATTTAGCGGAGGGCTGAATGTCTATTTCAGGGTCCTGAAGGGATTCATTCCCATGTTGTTGTTTTATTCAGTACCCAGGCTCTTTACAAACCAGGATGACTGGTTTCGTTTATTCAGAATTATCTTCTTCATCGTCCTGGTAGCCTTCGCCGCACAGGTCTTTAATCTCCTTAGCGGCTTAACACCAATAGAAGCAGCAGGATTAGACCCAGGCAAAGATCAGGAAGAGAACAAGGATTTCAGGTTCTTCTATAATTCCAGCAGCACCCTGATAGGTTTCTTCGCGGCACTCTACCTTTTGAACAGGAGGACTACTGCTTTCCGGACACCTTTGTTGCCTTACGTGGTAATCTTTTCTATTCTGGCGATGACAGTTCTGTCTGCCACCAGGGGATGGATAATCGGGTTCAGCCTGATTTTGTTGTTCGCATCCCTCTTAACAGGAATGGTCCGTACCACACGGACCCTGGTGTTTGTGCTTATTTCTGTGCCGTTGCTCTACCTGGCCTTTTCCAATCCTGTCATCAACCGGCAGGTTAACTTCGCGTTTGAGAGGCTGGGCAAGATTGAAGCCATTACGGAAGGCGACCTGACGGCAGAGGGTTCACTACAGAGGCTTGATTACAGGAGCCAGAGAGTCATGGGAGGCTGGCGGGAAAATCAGGTCTTCGGATGGGGTTTGTCAGACAAAGGCTACGAATATGGTGACGACCATGTTGGCAACCAGAGCCTTCTTGCAGTTTCTGGCATCACAGGGTTTCTTCTGCTGAACGGATTCCTGGTCTTTTTTGCGTATAAGTTATTGGTTGCCTATTACATGTCAGCCCGCCGCATCCCTGACAGAAATTCCATGCTGATATTTATAATATTTTTAGCGGGATGGTTTTTTATTCATTCCACAAGCGGACAACACTTTAATTATATTGGTATGCCCGGCAAGATAATTCCCCAGGCTGTTATTTTCAGCTTCGGGGCATTTGAATATCAACGTTCATTAATGCTGATTCATGGGAAAAAGATTTGAGAGGGCACTGTTGCTCTGTCCTGAGAAATACTCTTTCAGTAATTCCTTCAAGGAGATTCTGGCAAATATGGCCGGGGAGGTAAGATCTTATGACCTTGGTGCCGAGATAAGTAAAAGAGTAATAAAGATCAACAGCCAGGTTTTCAGGCTTCCCCACGTTGCCAGGAAAAGGTGGGAATCATATTTT
>JBGSLG010000035.1:0-11455 GCA_041740815.1 Bacteroidales bacterium | reverse complement strand
AAGGGTATGGGGCGGATCAATTACCGAGAGGCCGGAGTTCTACGAGGCATGTGACAGGCAGGGTATCCTGGTGTGGCAGGACCTGTGGATCACGGGCGACTGTAACGGACGGTGGCCCGATACGCTCAGGAAAGCGGAATCGCAGGAGGTGCGGCGGTTATATCCTGATGACGACGCCCTGTTCCTCCGTTCGGTAGCTGACCAGGTGAAGATGCTTCGTAATCATCCTTCGCTCTATATGATCTGTGGCGGAAACGAATTCCCTCCGCCTGCGGAACTGGACACACTCATAAGACATACCCTCGATTCCCTTGACGGGACGAGGCTCTACTTCAGCGAATCGACATCAGCAGATATCCTCACGAACACAATCGGCGGCACTGCTGACGGCCCATACAATGTCAGGGAGCCCTTATGGTTCTTCACTCAGAAATGGCACCCGTTCAATCCGGAGATAGGCTCGGCTGGCCTGCCCAACATGGAGTCACTGGTTAAGATGATGGATGAGAAGGATCTTGTTGTGCCTGCAGGGAATGAGGTCAATGAGGTCTGGAGATACCATAAATACATGGGCTACGGCGGGATGATAGAAAGGATGGGAGAGGTTCGTGACCTGAAGGACTTTGTGACAAAGGCGCAGCTGGTCAATTATGATCAGTACCGGTCTCTCGCCGAGGGTCACACGTTACATATGTGGGACTGGTATACCGGATTCCTTGTCTGGAAGAGTCAGAATCCCTGGCCGGCTCTCAAGGGACAGTTCTACGACTGGTACCTTGATCAGAATGCGGGGTTTTACGGGTTTAAGCATGCTGCCGCTCCGGTACACCTGCTTTTTAACCCGGCTGACTCAGCCATCTATGCCGTCAATACAATGCCCAAGGAGCGCAAGGGGCTGCGTCTTGATGCCGTGCTGACTGATGAGTCAGGCAGGGAGATATGGAAGAGATCGCAGGAATCCGTCCTGGATGCCAACAGCATCATCAAGGTATGGGATGTTGATCTGCGAAGTGCGCCGGCGAAGGTGCATTTCCTGAAGCTGCGAATCACCTATGTCTCAACGGGCCTGCCGATTGACGACAACACCTACTGGCTACCGTACAATGGTGACGGCAAGGCGTTGATGGAGCTTGACCGGGCAAAGATTGTCGGTCAGATGATGAAAAGCAATAACGGCAAGTTCACCGTTGATCTGGCAAACAGCGGAAGTGCTGTCGCGTTTTTTGTGCGCATGAAAGTCATACGTGCCTCTGACGGCGAGATTGTGACGCCGGTCATCATTGACGACAATTATATAGTTCTGCTGCCCGGCGAGAAGAAGAGCGTTCAGCTGGATCTCACCCTGCTGAAACAGGATGACCGTAACACACCGCTGTTGCTGCATCTTGAGGGTGTCAATCTGCCGGGGCAGACGGTCAGGCTGTAAAGTCGAAAGTCTGTAAAGTCCATAAAGTAGAAAGTCTGTAAAGTCCGTAAAGTAGAAAGGATTTGCGATTTGCGATTTTGATTAAGTTGAAATTTCACCCATCGCCTGAACTATATTTTAACCTTCAACCTTTAACCTTTAACCTTTAACCTTTAACCTTCACTACTGCCTATTGCCTGAAATGACTGCCGACCGAGGACTGCCGATTGCCGACTGCGGACTATCCCACCCTGCTAATCTCCTCAAGCCTTTGGTGGTCGAGGATGATGATGCTCTTATCCGACAGTTTTATGAGACCATCCTTCTCGAAGCTCTTGAGCACCTTTACCGCACCCTCGGTGGAGATGCCGGCGAAGTCGGCCATCTCACGCCGTGAGAGGTGTCTGAAGAGATCCTCTCCACCATAGTTCTCCGGTGCGAGGTTTAGAAGAACCGTCGCCATGCGACCGTTGGTCTGCTGGTGGAGGACATGATCGAGTGAGGTGTATAACCTGCCATTGTGCTCACAGTAACGCCTGATGATGCTGAAGGCAAATACACCGTTCTTTTTTACCAGTCCTGCAATGGCCTCTTTCTCAATAAGAAATCCGGTTGTCTCAGTGATTGCGACAACAGAATAACTGAAGGTGTTGCGGGTGAAAACGGCCGACAGTCCGACCATCTCGCCGGGCGTGATGACACGCAGGTTGTAGTCGCGTCCATTGCTGCATTCGATATACTGCCTCGAGTAACCGCTGACGATAAAGATAACATATGATGCAAAAGCACCCTGCTTGGTGAGGTTTTCGCCGCGGCGGAAGACAACCTGTACCCGGCTTTCACGGACCAGGTCTGTCTCCTCCGCTGACAGGGCGGAGAAACAGGGGAGGGTTATATCGCAAATAAATCCCTTGTCGATGTTGCTTATTGTTTTCATACCCGGTAATGTGGTACAAATTTAAACATTAACAGCTTTGGAATAGTAACCGATTACCTTATTATAATCAGAGTGATATTGCATGAGAGTTGAGCTGCAACAGTTTTTTCATTGTCATGTTTCAATTCACATGCTGTCGGATGAGACCCGACTTGCCTCAGATTGCACCTGAAAGAGGGCTACCTTTGCAGAAAATATACTGAATCAATGAAACACAAAGTGGAAGCAGCCTGGATAGACCGGATGAAGTTTGATACTGTGGTCAACGGGCATCATTTTTTTATGGACCAGGCCGGCGAGAACGGCAATGACAGCGGTCCGCGTCCCAAGCCTCTCATGCTTGCCGCCCTGGCAGGATGCACAGGTATGGATGTTATATCCCTGCTGAAGAAAATGCGCCAGGAGGTAGAGTATTTCAATTTGGTTGTAGAAGGAGATACTGAAGAGGAGCATCCGAACGCATTCGTGAAGATGCATCTTATATATGAGTTCAGGGGTAAAGAACTGGACATGGAAAAGATAGAAAAGGCAATCAGCCTCTCAATGGAGCGTTTCTGCGGGGTGTCAGCCGTTTACCGCAAGGCAGGCATTGAGATGACGCACGAGGTAAGGATGGTCTGAAGGTCCCTTTTCAGTCTACAGTCCACAGTCCTGACTGCTGACTGCTGACTGCCGACTACAATTAACTAGTAATCAATAAAATAAGAATATGTTATACACGAACCTTAAACACATCGAGACTGCATCGCAGCTTGAGAAGCTTATCAGCGAGAATGAGAATGTAATGGTATGCTGCGGCCGGATGGGCCCAATGTGTATCCCGGTATACGGAGTGATGGAAGAACTGGAGCCGGTTTACGGTCATGTCAGGTTCTTCGATATGGAATTTGACAATCCGGAGGCCCAGGTCATCCGCAACACCCCTATGACGAGGGCTTTCATGGGCCTGCCCTATACTGTATATTACAAGAATGGAAAGATGGTGAAGGCAACATCAAGCATACAGAACATGTCGCAGGTTAAGCACATCCTTGACACTGAGTTTGGTCAGCCAAAAGCCTGAGCATGGAGAGTCCCGCTCATTATGATGTCATTGTACTCGGAGGAGGTCCGGCAGGACTGACTGCCGCCATCTATCTCTCACGTGCCAGGGTGAAGACCCTGGTGCTCACTGAGGGCACACCCGGAGGACAGATGACACTGACACATGAGATTGCCAACTACCCCGGCATCGAGAAGATCAACGGGTACATGCTTGGATCGGTGATGAAGAAACAGGCTACTGCCTTTGGCACGGTTGTAAAGGGAAACAGTGAGATAAGCTCAATGTCCCTCGGTGATCGTGTGAAGAGCATCACCACTGCTGAGGGCCAAACCTATACTTCCGATGCAGTTATCCTTGCCACCGGAGGGCGTTCGCGCACTCTCGGTGTTCCCGGAGAGGATACTTTCAGGGGAAGGGGAATTTCGTACTGCGCCACCTGTGACGGCGACTTTTTTACAGGGAAGGAGATCGTGGTGGTAGGAGGAGGGAATTCCGCCCTGGAAGAGGCAGTCTCACTCACCAAGTATGCCACCAAAGTCACTGTAGTGCACCAGTTTGACCACTTTCAGGCATTTGCTTATGCTATTGAGGAGGCGAAGGCCAATCCGAAGATCAGCTTTGTGATGTCATCCACAATTGATGAGTTCTACGGAGACGAGAAACTTGAGGGAGTCAGGATAAGGAACGTTGTTTCCGGTGAGATCAATGACTTTAAAACTGACGGTGTCTTCATCTTCATCGGGTATGTCCCGAACACTGAATCGCTGAAGGGCCTCATAAGCCTCAATGATCGTGGAGAGATAATTGCCGGTGCTGATATGTCGACGAGTATTGAAGGAGTATATGCAGCCGGTGATGCAGTCGTAAAACGATACAGGCAGGTAACCACGGCCGTAGCCGACGGCACTGTTGCAGCCCTGGCTGCAGCTGATTATCTGAATTCAAGTAAAAGAACATAAAGTAGTATGAGACACACATGTTATGCAATATCAACACATATGCATGCATTGACATGTTGGTTTCGTCAGAGCATTAATAATTAACATATATACTGATGAAAATGAAAGGACTTATAATTGCCATTGTTGTGATAGCTGTTCTGGCTGTGCTGTTCATCCGTTCATACAACAAGATGAAGAATGCACCGGTGGTTGAAGACAGTGAACTGATTGAACATCTTACCGCACAGAACTTTGAACACAAAATCAAGAGCGGGGTGGTTCTGGTCGACTTCTGGGCTTCATGGTGCATGCCGTGCAAGATGATGGCCCCTATACTCAATGAAGTGGCTCTTGCCACTGAGGATAAGGCGAAGATTTATAAACTCAATGTGGACGAGCAGCAGCAGGTAGCAGCCAAATACGGCATCAGGAACATCCCCACGATTATACTGTTTAAGGATGGTAAGGAGGTGGAGAGGATAATTGGAGTGAAGCCGAAGGAGTCTATCATCTCAAGCATCCAGAAAGCCCAGTGATATACGTTACAGGCAAACGTCGCGTGACTGTATACAGCTCCCGGAATCGCTGCAGCAGGCAGGGATAATAATTTTGTGTGATTGGTTGGGAGGGTGTCTGACGGAGTATTACCTGTCAGCACCCTCTCTTGCTTTTTCATAGTCTGGAGCCTCGAGCAGGTTATTAAACCGGGCAGAAGGTCTTACACGTCCGAAGGAATCAAGATAAGCTTCCCGGGTCATGGAATCCCAGTGAATGGCTCCGTAATAATACTGCAGGTTGTTGAAAATACCGAGTGACATGAGAAGAAGGAAGATGGTGACGGTCATCGTTTTGAGCAGCTTCATCCGGGCGTTCATGGCGGCAGTGAGGAGTGCTGCTGCAGGCACTGCCATAAGTGCGTAGCTGTCAATAAAGGCCCGCTGTCCGAACCCACCTCCGTACCACCAGCACCACCATGAAAAGATGATGTAAATATTCAGCGGCACAAAGACCGTAATTGCCAGGGCATGAGGCAACCGTTTGAACCAGAGTGCCATGATTCCGGAAAACGAAAAGAGCAGTAGGGGAGTATAAATAAATAGTCCCTTGCGCCAGCTGAAGAGTCCTTTAAGGATTGCCGGATCGCCAAAGAAAAAGCGCTCGTCGCTTCCGTAAGAAAAATAGAGCCATTGCCCGGTCATCTCCTTCCAGTATATCATCTGAGGCAGCCAGACAATTATTATCATCAGGCTCACGAGCAACAATTGCCGGTAACCGGACAGGAGCGCAAAAATCCGGTTCTTAAGGTCGCGTGATGAAACTACACCGTAAAGCACAAAGAAAACTACAATAATAATGTTAGTTGGTCTGATGAGGGTTATCAATCCCAGCAACAGCCCAAGCCTGATGGCAGGCCAGTTTTTTTGCCATCCTGGTATAAACACTTCCGCAGCCCTGGACTTCATGACCTTGTTTTCCGCATGGGCCGTGCCACCAACTCCTCCGCTTCGCAGAACTATGTCACTTTTCTCCCTGGTTGAATCATGCCACTTCATTGAATACCAAATGAATGCATTTATCAGGGCAAAGCTGTAGACATGAGTCATTGTCCCCTGGAACAAGGTGTACCAATAGAGGTTGGTGCCGAGGGTAACGGATGCCAGTACAATGGCTGTTATTCTGTCGGAGGCATACGCAAGCAGTATTCTCCTTAAAAAGATGAGACCGATCAGCAGGTACACCAGTGCTGAGACCAGCAGGAAGAACTTATAAGGTTCAGAGTAACCTCCGGCATCAGCTCCGGTGATAAGTGCAACCACGTGTCCGGCAAGGAAGAATGGCATCCATACCAGTGAGAGGCCCATAGTGGTTTTGATCACATATTTTCCTTCAGGGCCTTTCTCCGGCCAGACAACTAATTTATGCGGTCCGTCGTAACCGTCGGCGAAGCTCAGCGACAGGTCGTGGTGGATGAATGCTGCCGGGAGATACGCATAATAAGAAATGGCATCCCATTCAATGACTCGCTGTTCCTCTTCCCAGTGCTTAACAGTCAGCATGTTGACTGTCATGAAAGTGAAAATGAGTGCAATGATAAGCGCCGACAGCCAGTTTCGCCCTGCGAGACCATATCTGAATATCTTGGTCAGGATACCAATACCATCGCTGATTCTTATCTTCTTTCCCTCATCTTTTCTTCGTGGCCGGTATGTCACATCAGCTTCGCCAAAGGCAGTTCCGCTCTTGCGAAGGGCTCTCAGCATCAGCTCCGTCTCAAAACCGAACCGGTTTTCCTGCAGGTTGAGCCTGTCATATAGACTTCTGGTGAAAACCTTGTATCCGCATGTGAGGTCGGTGATCTTTCTTCCCGTCAGCCTTGAGGCGATGGTTGAGAAGAGCCTGTTAATAGCGGTTGCCGGCAGGGCGTGGACGGGATAACGCATTCCGTATCTGAACCGGGTTCCGCTTACAAGATCCAGCTTTTCGTTGTATATCTTTTCCAGCAGTACGGGTATGTCCGTCGGGTCAAGCTCCAGGTCGGCGTCCTGCACGATGATTGTGTCACCCTTAGCTGTTCTCACTCCGGCAGCCACCGCAGCTCCCTTACCGCTGTTAACGGGGAGTCGGATCACCCTGGTTTCCATTGGTCCGTCCCTGAAAATCACCGCAAGGCTGGCAGAGTCATCGGTGGAGCAGTCGTCGACAATTATTACCTCAGTATGCTCAACAAAGTCAGGCATCACGGTTAACCTCAGCTTTTCGAGGGTGGAGGTGATGACCCCCGCTTCGTTATAGACCGGAATTATAATGCTGAGGTTCAAGGATCAGGGTTGTGTGTTCCGGGTAAAGTTAGCTGAGATAATCAAATAGGCAAGGGAGCGAATGCAGAAGGAACCAGTGATAATTAAAAAAGAGGCTGCCCCTTGCGGTACAACCTCCTAATCGCTGGCTGGAATATGCCTGCACCCTGATGCTTACTTCTTCTCAGCAGTAGTCAGATTATCGCAAACTCCGTCCTTGTTGGCATCAACGAATGCGGGTCCCTGGCCGTTATGACGACCCTGGCCGTTGCCTGATCTCTGTCCTTTACCTGCAGCAATGCCCTGGCCTTTGCCGGCTGCCTGACCCTGACCACGACCCTGACCGCGACCAGCACGGGCTGCCTGTCCCTGTCCTTTACCCGGACCGCGGTTTGCATCGTTCTGATTGGCACCAGCGGAGTATGCCCTGCGCCCCTGTCGTGTTCCGTTGGTGTAATTGTCACATACGCCGTCTTTATCAGCATCTACATAAACATTGCCGGCTGCCCGGCCTCTTCCGGCCTGATCAGCTGCCGGCTGTGCTGTTTGTGCAGTGGCAATTGCTGTCATAGCTATAAAAGCTGCTACGGTAAAGAATAATCTTGTTTTCATGAGTAATTGTTTTTAATTATTGATTTGTTTGATTGTATCCTGAATTCAATTACTCTGACGGAAACAGTTATGAAAGGTTTAACGGACCCTGAAAGAAAAATGAAAATAAATTCTAAAGCCTTGTGTTTTTGATTCTAAGCGCATTCCAGACAACGGAGACTGAGCTGAAGCTCATTGCGGCTGCTGCTATCATCGGGTTAAGCAGCGGCCCCCCGAAAAGATGCAGGGCTCCCATGGCTACCGGGATACCGAGAATATTATAAAAGAACGCCCAGAAGAGGTTTTGTTTTATGTTTTTGATTGTAGCCCTGCTCAGCTTCAGGGTTTTCACCACATCACGAAGGTCGTTCTTTATCAGAACGACGTCGGCTGCCTCCATTGCAACATCTGTTCCCGAGCCGATGGCTATCCCGACGTCTGCTGTTGCAAGTGCGGGGGCGTCATTGATACCGTCGCCAACCATAATAACAGTCTCTCCCCCGGTACGTATTTTCCTGACCTCCTCGGCCTTGTCTCCGGGCAGTACACCAGCGATGACATAGGTTATGCCGGCCAGTTTTGCAATGTGCTGTGCAGTCTGTTCACTGTCGCCGGTTATCATCACAACCTTCAGCCCCATTTTCTTTAAATCCGTTACGGCCTCTTCCGAGCCCGGACGGATGGTATCGGCAACTGCGATCACGCCTTCAATGATGCCGTTGGCAGCTATGTATAGTATTGTCTTCCCTTCATCGGCCAGAACCCCGGCAGATTTTTCCACTGATGTTATGTCGACTTTTCTCTGTTCCATCAGGCGCCTGCTACCGGCAAGAATATGGGTATTATCTGCGAAAGCCTCTACGCCGTAACCGGGCAGGGCAGTGAATCTCGCAGGGGTGCCGAATGATAATTCCGCACTCCCATAGCGATCGATAACAGCCTTTGCCACCGGATGTTCTGACCTGGCTTCGGCTGATGCCGCCAGCGCCATGAGTCTTACGGCATCTGAGGATGGTGCCGGAACGATGTCGGTCACCACCGGTCTTCCCGTTGTAATTGTGCCTGTCTTGTCGAGCACAGCTACTGTCGCTTTCCTGGCTGTCTCAAGGGCTGCGCCGCTCTTGATGAGGATGCCCTGTCTGGCTCCCCGGCCGGTTCCGACCATCACCGCCACAGGAGTGGCTAGTCCAAGTGCACATGGACAGGCAATTATCAGTACAGATATCAGAACGGTGAACGCGAGCTGAAAATCGCCTGTTCCGATAAGCCATGCCGTGGCTGAGATCACGGCCAGTACCATTACCACCGGGACGAATATCCCGGATATTTTGTCTGCCAGTCTGGCGATGGGGGCTTTAGAGCCCTGGGCCTCTTCAACGAGTCTGATAATCTGGGAGAGTGTGGTTGCGCTTCCCACCCTGGTGGCCCTGCAGACGATAGAACCGTTTAGGTTTATGCTTGCTCCGGTCACCTCGGAGCCTTCGCTCTTATCAACAGGGATACTCTCGCCGGTGAGCATCGATTCGTCGGCTGAGGTCTCACCCTGAATGACGATGCCGTCAACGGGAAACCTTTCTCCGGGTTTGACAATGACATTATCTCCAACCTCCACTTTGGATGCCGGCACTGTCTTTTCCTTGCCATCGCGGATCACCGTGGCAAGGGGAGGTGCCAGGGAGAGCAGCTGTCTGATGGCGCTGCCGGCCCTGGATTTGGACCGTGCCTCCATAAAGCGGCCGGCGGTTATCAGGGTGATAATGGCTGCCGCAGATTCGTAATACAGACTATGGACGTAATGACTTTCACCTCCTGCAATGCGGATTGTGGCATAGATGCTGTATAGCCAGGCGGCTGCTGTGCCCATTGCAACCAGTGTATCCATGCCGGGATTGCCCCTGAGGAGAGTCTTTGTTCCCGTGGTGTAAAAGCTTCGGCCAAAGAAGATAACCGGAGTAGTAAGTAATGCCTGAATGATCGCGAAAGTAAAAGGACTGCTTTCAGGAGCCATGAATGCCGGAAGCCTGGCACCGGCCATGGCTGACATGGTCAGAACCATGAGAGGGATGGTGAAGATGAGGGACCATATGAGCCTGAATCTGAGTTTATTAGATTCAGGTTGTTTAGCCTTCCGTTCCTTCTCATCATCTATTGCCTTGTAGCCGGCCCTGGTCACAGCATCAATCAGCAGGTTTGATGATGTTTTCTTCTCGTCATAAGTGACTGTCAGTCGCTCGGTTGCCAGGTTAACGCTTGCATAGGAGATGCCTTCCACCTTTGCGGCAGCCTTCTCTACATGTGCTGCGCAGGAGGCGCAGTTCATCCCTTCTATGGCAAACGATTTGTCGGTCATGGTACTAAATTACTCCATCAGTAAAACAATGGTGTGGAGATAATGTTGAGTAGGGGGATTGACAGATGTGAGGCCGTGATCCCGTCCAGCAGGGTAACCGGGGAAAGCCCTGTCGGATACGAATCCTTATATGCCAGTTTAGTGGCTAAGTTATATTGTACACTAATTTACCTGTGTTGGCCTGAAATTTGCTGCAAAATTCTTAACTAAAACTAACTGCCGTGAGATATTTTAAATTCGTAGTGTTGACGCTTCTCGTCATACTGACTTCTTGTGAAAAATACAACCGTGATACAGTATTGGTTATCGGAAATATGGAGTTTAATGTCAGTGATATAAGACTCTATGATACATCAGCCCATGTTTTGTATCTTAACAAGAGCTATAATAAGCTTAACGACATTGAAACAGGTACATTTACATTTCTTGATGAAGGAGAATCGGTTTTGTCTGGCAGCTTCTGTCCCGGTTATATGAGTTCAATTCCTACCGGCCCGATTATCTCATCATGTCCGTTTGCACTTCAGAGTTTTGCACTTAAACTCGAAACCTGGGACAGAGATAAAAGATCAACACTGAACAATGCAGGGTTTCTGAGTCTTATGAGCCGGCACAATCTTCTTCATTCCGGAGTGGGTATATCAGATGCAATTCTTAATGTTTCAGGGTCGGAACTCGTTTTAAGTTTCACAGTAACAAATGCAGATCAGGCGAGCCTCCTCATCATTGATCCTGAAAAGACCGGGCCTGGACTTTACAGGTATTTTACAAACGGGTTAACCATATATGACCTGGCTACCAACAGTGTGGTCTTTGAGGATAATATACAACATGAAGCCCCTGTTCCCTGGGACAGCTGGAGCATGAACTGGTTATCAGAACTTAAGCCGGGCGAATCGAAGGTGTTCACCTTTACATATAATCTGAGCATAGCACCGGCCCCCGGAGAGTATGAAGTAGTATTTGGATTTCCGGGTCTGTCATACCAGGTAGCGGAAGAAGAACTCTATCAGGGCAGTGCCAGGATATGGCTGGGAGATGTCATCCTCAGACAGCGAATGACAATACAATAGTCGGCAGAGGGTGGTCTCTTTTTGGATACCCGGCATGCAGTATCGGAGCGGAGGAGAGGGGTTGCTTGCTCTTTTCATTCGCTCGTGATCCCTTGGGGGAAACTGCCCCGGTACTGCACGCCTTCAGATCAGGAGGGATTACTCGCTCATTTCATTCGCTCGTGATCCCTTGCGGGGGAAGCTTCCAACAGACAATACAGGTATGCATGCTTCGCAAGAGGGATTACTCGCTCATTTCATTCGCTCGTGATCCCTTGCGGGGGGAGCTTCCAACAGACAATACAGGTATGCATGCTTCGCAAGAGGGATTACTCG
>JBGSLG010000034.1:0-17195 GCA_041740815.1 Bacteroidales bacterium | reverse complement strand
ATCCCGATCTTCTCAATGAATCTGCCATCACGTGGCGACCTGCTATCTGCTACCACCACGTGGTAGTAGGCCTGCTTTTTGCGGCCTTTCCTAGCTAATCTGATCTTTACTGACATGTAAAATTTACTGTTTAAATGATTTGTGAATTTTTAAGAGGGTGCAAATATATCACATTTCCCTGAATCAACAAAAATTATTGACCACCTCATGTTAATAAATAAATTGACGGATACCGCGCCTTTTTGATACTTTTGTTATCAGAGCCGACGCTGGCTAAAACCCCTTGATCATGTCCTCATTTGTTCATCTGCACGTACATACACAATACTCTATTCTTGACGGGGCATCAGGAGTTAAGCCTCTTGTCCGCAGGGCGAAGGAGCTTGGCATGGAGGCACTGGCAATTACTGATCATGGGAACATGTTTGGTGTAAAGGAGTTTCACGATGCTGCCACTGCCGCCTCCCTTAAACCGATTATCGGCTGCGAGATCTATGTTGCACGCACCACCCTTGAAGACAAGACCTCCGTCGAGGACCGTTCGGGTGACCACCTTATATTACTGGCGAAGAACCTCACCGGGTACCACAACCTTGTCAAGCTCGTCTCTCATGCATGGATAAAAGGCTTTTATTACAAGCCGCGAATTGACAAGGAGCTGCTGCGGAAACACCATGAGGGACTGATTGTCTCCTCAGCATGTATTGCCGGCGAGGCAGCACAGGAGATTCTCTCAGGAAATATCAGGGCTGCCGGGGAGGCACTTCTCTCTTACAAGGAGATATTCGGGGAGGATTTTTACCTCGAGGTGCAGCGGCATGAAACCAATGACCCTACAGCCGACAGTTCGGTATTCCCGCTGCAGCAGCGAGTGATTGCAGCATACCGGGAGCTGGCGGCAAAACATGACATAAAGATTATCGCCTCCAACGACGTGCACTTCATCATGCAGGATGAGGCCGAAGCCCATGACCGGCTTATCTGTCTCAACACCGGGAAGGACATTGACGACCCGAAGAGGCTTCGTTATACGAAACAGGAATACCTCAAGAGTGAGGATGAGATGCTTGCAATCTTCTCCGACATGCCGGAGGCTGTACTGAATACAAAAGAGATAGCCGATAAGGTCGAAAATTACTCCCTGGGAAGTGAGCCCATCATGCCTGACTTCTCCATTCCTGAGGAGTTTAATGATAAGGATGAGTACCTGCGCCACCTGACCCTTAAGGGAGCTGAGGAGCGTTGGGGCACCATCGCTGAGGAGCTGCAGGCACGGATCGACTTTGAGCTGTCAGTGATAAAGAACATGGGATTCCCGGGATACTTCCTCATTGTGCAGGATTTTCTGAGGGCGGCCCGTGAGATGGGTGTATGGGTGGGCCCGGGCAGGGGTTCGGCAGCAGGTAGCGCCGTTGCCTACTGTCTTAAGATAACTGACATTGACCCGATAAAATATAACCTCCTGTTCGAGAGGTTCCTGAACCCTGACAGGGTCTCGATGCCTGATATAGACATCGACTTTGATGAGGACGGACGGGAAAAAGTGCTGAAGTATGTCGTCAACAAATACGGGCACGACAGGGTGGCACATATAATCACATTCGGCACCATGGCCGCGAAGATGGCTATCAGGGATGTCGCCAGGGTCCAGAAACTGCCACTGCCGGAGGCCATCAGACTGACAAAGCTGGTGCCTGACAGGCCGGGGATGACCCTCGCCACGGCATACGAGGAGGTGCCTGAGTTACTGAAGGAGAAGGAATCTAAGGAGCCGCTGGTGGCACAGACACTCAAGTTTGCAGAGGTGCTCGAGGGCAGCATCAGGCAGACCGGGGTCCACGCCTGCGGCATCATCATAGGCAGGGAGAACCTGTGCGAGCATATCCCTATATGCACTGCCAAGGACACCGACCTCTATGTCACGCAGTATGAGGGCAACCATGTGGAGTCGGTGGGTCTGCTTAAGATGGACTTCCTTGGCTTGAAGACACTCTCCATACTGAAGGATGCTGTCGGGAACATTAAAAATTCAAAGGGGGTAACAATAGAGCTTGAGACTCTGTCGCTCGACGACAAGAAGACATGGGAGCTCTTCAGCAATGCCGAGACCACAGGCGTGTTCCAGTTTGAATCTGTAGGCATGAAACGCTACCTGCGCGACCTGAAGCCCAACCAGTTCGGCGACCTCATAGCCATGAACGCCCTCTACAGGCCGGGGCCCATGGATTATATCCCCCAGTTCATCAGGCGCAAGCACGGCAAAGACAAGATATCCTATGAGGTACCCGCCATGGAAAAATACCTTAAGGAGACCTATGGCATCACTGTCTACCAGGAGCAGGTGATGCTCCTCTCCCAGGAGCTCGGCGGGTTCTCCAAGGGCCAGGCCGACTCTCTTCGCAAGGCGATGGGGAAGAAGAAGCGGAACATCATGGACAGGATGAAGGAGGAGTTCATCGAGGGTTGCAAAAGAAACGGCTACGAACAGAACACCATAACCAAGATATGGTCTGACTGGGAGTCATTCGCCGAATATGCCTTTAACAAGTCGCACTCAACCTGCTACGCCCTGATAGCATACCAGACGGGATACCTCAAGGCAAACTTCCCGGCTGAGTTCATGGCCGCGGTCCTCAGCCGTAACATCAGTGACATCAAGAAGATCACCGTGATGATGGAGGAGACCAAACGGATGGGCATGGATGTGCTGGGTCCTGATGTGAACGAGAGCCTCCTGCACTTCACCGTCAACCGCAACGGCAACATCAGGTTCGGGCTCGGCGCCATCAAGGGCGTAGGTGAGAACGCAGTGCTTCACCTGATTGAAGAGCGTGAAAAGAACGGACCATACAAAGATATCTATGACCTTGCCGAGAGGCTGAACATGAACACAGTCAACAAGAAGATGCTTGAGGCGATGGTCGTCTCCGGCGCCCTCGACGGACTGCCCGGCATTACAAGGGCACAGTACTTCTCGGCTGACGCGAAGGGAACCAGCTTCCTCGAGAGCCTCATACGCTACGGCAGCAGCGTGAAGAGCATACGCAACAGCAGCCAGCAGTCGCTCTTCGGCGAAGCAGGAGGCTTTGAGCTTGTGAAGCCGGAGCCGGCACCGTGCCCCGACTGGACCAAGCTGGAGAAGCTCAACAAGGAGAAGCAGGTGATAGGGATATACCTCTCCTCCCATCCGCTTGACGACTTCCGGCTGGAGATAAACACCTTCTGCAATGCCACCCTGGCCGACCTCCAGAACCTGAGCGAGTTTGCTAACCGTGAGGTTTGCGTGGCAGGAATCGTCACCGAGACAAGAAGCGGCGTCACCAAGAACGGCAAACCGTTCGGTGGCTTTACCCTGCAGGATTACTCCGACTCATTCTCATTCCTGCTTTTCGACAAGGATTATGTGGCGTTCAGCAACTTCTTCAACACCGACTACCAGCTGCTGGTGAAGGGGAAGGTGCAGGGAAGGCATTTTAACCCTGATGAGCTTGAACTAAGGATTAAGGAGATACATCTGCTCTCTGAGGTAAGGAATGACCTTATCACCTCAATAACGATAAAACTTAAAGCGGAACTGATTAATCCTGAGTTTATTAACAACCTTAAGACAATCATCACGGAGAATCCCGGAAACAAAGCGCTGAAATTCCTGTTGATAGATCATGACGATAAAATCACCGTTCCGCTCTTCTCGCGTACAATCAAGACAGGCATAACAAATGAGCTGCTGGGATGGCTTGAAGATAATCCGGAGCTCGATTTCAAAGTTAATTAGGTATATTTGACAAGTCATACCGAACAGATAGAATTAAATATATAACACTATGGCACAACAAGTTAACGACAAGAATTTTGATGAGGTTGTTTTAAAAGCAGACAAACCCGTGATTGTGGATTTCTGGGCTGAATGGTGCGGACCATGCAGGATGATTGCTCCGTACATTGAACAGATCGCCGAAGCATATAAGGACAAGGCACTTGTCGTTAAGTGTGATGTTGACAGCTCTCCTGATGTTGCAAGGAGGTTCAATATAAGGAATATCCCGACAGTGCTCTATTTCAAAGGCGGCGAGGTGGTAGACAAGCAGGTGGGTGCGGCTGCCAGGTCAGCTTTCGAGGCCAAGCTCACCCCGCTACTCTGATTATAATATGAACGTATGTGTTTTTGCGGCTTCAAGCAGTCGCATTGATGTTGCATATAATAAGGTTGCCGGGGATCTCGGCACCGTGTTTGCCCGCGAGAGGGTGCATGCCATCTTCGGCGGTGGCGGCATAGGACTCATGGGAATCTTTGCTGACGCCATCATGGCCGGTGGCGGCACCGTAACGGGTGTCATACCGGGTTTCATGATGGATGAGGGCTGGGGTCATCCCGGAGTTAAGGATATGGTCGTCACCTCTGATATGTCTGAGAGGAAGAAGGCCATCTTTGCCATGTCTGATGCCGCGGTAGCACTGCCGGGCGGTGTAGGAACCCTGGAGGAGCTGACAGAGGTGATCACCCTGAAACAGTTGGGGCTGTTTAATAAACCGATCATAATAGTAAATACCAACGGCTTCTATGACCACCTTATAGAGTTCTTTGATCATATGGTCAGAGGTAACTTCATGAGGCTGGAACACAGGGATATATGGCAGATAGTCACCACTGCAGAAGAGGTGATCCCGGCCATACTGAACTACACCGGCTGGCATGCTGATCCGAAGGTGATAGCAAGGATTTGATACGGGGATTGCCGGGATTGCCCGGCAGTTTAGGGGTAAACCGGGTTACGGTATCCTGGTTCCGATGAACAGGATGTCATCTACCTGCGGAACATCTCCCATCCAGTCGCGTATGGCCTTCTCCAGCCTGCGCTTCTGCTCGTCAACAGGCAGCATGTAGATCTCAGCGAGGACAGACCTTATATTTATTGTCTTGAACTTCTTCTCCTCCTCACCACCGAACTGGTCGGCAAATCCGTCAGTGAAGATATAAAGCATATCGCCCTTCATCACATCCACCTTGCGGTTGGTGAAAATCTTCTTAGCCTGGCCGTCAATCATGCCTATCGGGTATCTGTCTGCCCTGTAAATGGTCACCTTCCCCTCCCTTACATGGTACAATGGCTGATATGCTCCTGCGTACTCCACATTATGCTCCAGTATGTCATAGGAGACAAGCGAGATATCCATTCCGTCACGGACTGCCTTCTCGCTCCGCTGGAGCAGGGCATGGACAACCTCGATGTTAAGGTGGTCAAGAATTTCTGATGGCCTCGTGATGCCACTTTCCCTCACTATTTTGTTAAGAGAGTTATGTCCTATGATTGACATGAACGCACCCGGAACGCCGTGTCCTGTACAGTCAACCGCGGCAATATACTGCTTGAATCCGCTGTCATGCATCCAGTAGAAGTCGCCGCTTACAATATCCTTGGGCATGAAGAGCACAAAGGTGTCATTGAAGAAGTTCTCCGGAGGGAGCATCGCGGCCTGTATCCTTTCGGCATACCTTATACTCGCGGTGGTGTCTCTGCTCCTCTCCTCAAGCTCGATGCTCTTGGTGACGACCTCCGCAGTCCTCTCTTCGACCTTCTTCTCAAGCAGCTCCTTCTCCATGCGCAGGTTCCGCTCTCTAAGGCTGATATACAGATAGATAACTGCAACAAGAGCCGTAATGCACAGCAGTATGAACCATGGGGTCTGGTAAACAGGGCCCCTGATGGAGAAGGAGAGCTCCACCGGTGCCTCGTTCCAGTAGCCGTAGTTATTCGAGGCGCGCACCCTGAACACGTACCTGCCCGCACTGAGCGACGAATACATTGCCCTTGTCTGGTCGGTAGTGACCCAGTCTTCATCTGATCCCACCAGCATGAACTGGTACCTTACCATCTCAGGGTTGACCAGGCAGATGCTTAGAAAATCAAAGATGATCCTGTTCTGTGTGTGTGACAGTCGGATGCCGTCATACAGCGGGAACGTCTCATAGTTAACCAGTGTCCGCCATATGTGCGTTGCCGGTTCGGTCATCACCGGGGGCAGCTTTGACGGGCTTAGTCTGATGACTCCGTTGGCGGTACCGAACCACAGGTCCCCCTTATTGTCAGCGAATGAGGCATTGGGCCTGGTCTCTATGCCTGTGAAACCGCTCTTTTCAGTGAATGCTGACACTCTCCCGTTGGTGACATCATACCTGTTCAGTCCCAGGTTGGTCCCTATGAAAAGGTTGCCTGCTGCATCGGGTTGAAGCAGATTGACCGAGTTCATCAGCAGCCCGTCAGTTTCGGTCAGTCTCTTCCAGACTGTATCATTTCTCAGGCCGTAGAGCCCGTCAATGGTCCCTACCCAGACAGTGCCGTCAGCGGTCTCATTAATGGCTGTGGGGTTGACGTCAGCTCCGAGGCTGACAGTGGTAAAGGTATCAGTGCCGGGTATATGTTTCGTAAGCCCGTTGCGCTCTTCGGTACCTATCCACAAATATCCCCTGCTGTCACTAAAGAGTGAGGTGATGTTATTGCCGGTCAGTCCGTTGATCTGGGTGTAGGTCCGGCTCTCCTTGATATCTTCAGCCCACAGTATCAGGGCACGGTCAGTGCCAATCCACAGGTTATGGTTCCTGTCTGTCGCCATCGAGCCTATCCTCAGCGACCTGAGGTTGGAATTGAGATCGAGGTCATACCTGTAATTTCCCTCGTCAAGATCATACCTGAAGACCTCATCGCCCGCAGTGGCTATCCACACGTGACCATTGTCGTCAGGCCTGATGATGTTGATCCTCGCTCCTTCAAGCGTTGATGGAAAGTCGCTCATCTTGACGCGGTCATCGGGGTTCTTTGAGGGATTATAGAGCGAAAGGCCCTTACTGGTGCCGAACCAGTAGCGTCCTGTAGGATCCTGTGCAAGTGTGGAGACATCATTCGAGGGAAGAAATTCGGGAGCATGGAAAGAGGTGAAGTGGTCGCCCTTATAGATAAAAAGCCCTGCATCCCTGTCGGCGATGAGCACATTCTTTTCCTTGTCCTCGGCCATGGAGAGGATATGCTGTGCCGCGAGGCCGTTTGTGTTGTTGAGGACGATGGTGCCTTCGGGAGAAAAGACTGTTATGCCTCCCCTGCTTTCCCAGTCCTCCATCGACGCCACCCATATATGGCCACGGTAGTCCTCGAGGATATATGTTACAAAGTTTCCCCATAGCCCGTTTCGGGTATCAAAGAAGCTCATCTCCCCGCTCTCCCGGTCCTGCCTGTATAATCCGCCGTTGAAGGTGCCGAACCACATGTTGCCGTGTGAGTCCTCGAAGATAGTTGTTGTAAGAAAGTACCGCGTCAGTCCTTCCGGGTTGAAGGGGATGAACCTGTCACTGGCGTGGTCATACTTTTTGATGCCCATGTCAGTGATGCAGTACAGGTTACTGCGACTGTCGGGGTAGAAGCCGAAAGCATCATTGCTGAGACCCTGCCGCCCCATGTACTGCTGTCCTGTCATCAGTGTCACCCCGTCATCAGGGAAGTCAAGCCGCAGGGCTCCACCCAGGGAGGTGGCAACCCAGATTGAGCCTTCATATTCCACTATGCCGGTGATGTCACCCGTGAGGCTCATCACCGGGCTGGCAGCGTCAGTGATACGGGCGGAGTCAACGCCGATGAATGCCGAGGATGAGAATGAGACCCGCTTGATGACGTTATCTTCCATCAGCGACATGCCTCCCCCGATATGGCCGAGCCATAGCCTTCCCCGGCTGTCCTCACAGATGCTCTTCACCCCTCCGGGTGCCAGGCTGTCAGACGTGGAAAAGTTCTCGAACCTGAGTCCGTCAAAACGCGTCACACCGCTGCCGGTGCCTAGCCAGATGAAATCATTGGCATCCTGGATGACTGTATAGACTTTGGAGGCGCTCAACCCCTCCTTGGAGCCGTACTGTTCAAAATAGTAATTCTGCCCCGAAGCAAGACGGGGCAGGAGCCATATCAGGAGAAACAACCAGGCCGGGATGAAAAATGATCGTGCCCCGAAATATCGGCCTCTGACGCGCATCAGGCTATTTTTTTACGAAGAAGAACGTTCCGTCTTCATCCTTGAGCCCTGTGATTTTTCCGAATTTAGGCTTCTGCTGGTTGTTCTGGGTTACTGCCTTGGTGACCTGTGTCACTATCTCCTCGATGGCAATACAGGTGTTGGGGTTACCTCGAAGGGTATTGGCAAAGGTACGGGTGAACTGAGAGTCGTCGACAGCAAGCTCATAACCTGCCGAGGAAAAGGTCTGGCTCGATTTGAACTGCGTTGCCCTCCAGTCGGAACAGTTTCGTGGTTTGATATCTGCCCGCATGGCCTGGTAGAAACTGGGGCCCGATTCGCAGGCATCGGTTATCACAAGCACATGGGTGAGAAAGTTCATGTATGTCTCCATGGAGGCCCTGAGAGTGTTCAGGCTGTAATAGGTGAACTCCTCGTCACGCCGTGCATCAATGGGTATCCAGTAGCCGATGTCATTGATGAACTTGCCGTGCCCTGCAAACCAGATCACAAGTGATTTGATCTGCCTGGCCCTGACCTCGTCACGCAGGTCAATGGAAAAAAACTTCTCCATCTCCTCCTTGGTCTGGTTACGCATCCTTTTCACAGGCAACACCTGGTAATTATCCTCCAGCACCGCGGTTATAAGACTGGCATCCTTGGGAGGTCCCTGAAGCGCTGCAAAATTCTGGTAATCACTGTTCTCGATGAAGACCACGAGGGTGTTGCCCATGGGGTTCGATTCAGAGATTGTTGTTCCGTTGCGATTAAGTACATACTCCCTGATGGTTCTGTTGCCGTACTTGTCTTCGACGAGGATGGTTACCTTGTCATTATTCCTTATGTCAATGCCCTTGGCAATGAAGGCGGGATTGAGGTTATCCTGGGAGAACTGGGCGCTAATGTTTTCAATCTTAACCGATTTGATCAGGTTCTGGTCAAGCACCTTTCCTTCGATATCAATGCGTGTAGCTATACTGTCAATGATGAGCATGCCATCACCCATGAGATAAGGGGTGAGGATCTGTATCTCGGGCGGATCGACCTCTGTGCGCCTGATATGGTAAGTCATCACATTCTCATTGTCATAGACATCACGTGCGACTATCCTCAGGATGCCGTCAGAGGCTATCTCAACCTCAGCGGCAAAGGGGATCGTGCCTCTGCCCTCGTACCTGACAGGCACGTTGTTTATGGAAAACTCTGCCAGCAGGCTCTTGTCACTGATCTTGCCGGTGATCATCAGGCTTTTCTTATCAAGGCCAACCTCTATCTCGCGGCCGCCGACAATATTTGGCGTCTCAATGAAAATCTCAGGACTGTTGCCCTCACGGTTAATGGCGAAGAGCCTTTCATTGGCTTCACTCTGCATCTTCCTGGCAGGCGAGCTGTTCTCATTCATCGCGATGATACGTGCATAGTCGGCTGCAGCCTTCTCGAAGTCGTTGACCTCTTCGTAGGATTTTGCACGGAGGAGGTATACTGAATGCTGGTACTGGTCGATGGCAAGTGCCTTGGTGAAGTCGGTTATCGCGGCCAGATGCTGATTGAACTTCTGGTAATAGGTGCCTCTCCTGATATAGTGACCCTGTCCGGCCGGCTCAAGCAGGATTGCGGTGGATATGTCATTGATGGCTGACGGATAGTCAAGCCTGGCTTCATAGGCGAGGGCGCGCGTCAGGTATGCATCGACGTTCTTTTCCTCCTGCTGCATGACCATGCTGCACTGACCCAGTGCGCTGTTTATGTCACCCTGACGGATGAGCACACGTGCCAGCTCGAGACGGGCGGCAGAGAGCGACTTGTCTTTTGTCACCGCCTTTTCAAGCTGTCGCCTTGCGGTATTGTCATCATTGATCATCTGGTAGATGATCCCCTGGTAGTAGTAGTTGATGGCGTCATCCCTCATCTGGAGGGCAGTGTCGGATGTGGCCAGTGCCTTATCCCACAGCCCGAGTCCTATCAGTGAGACAACCTTCTCGGAATAGAGCTTGCCGTTGCGGTATTCAGCCCTGATGGCCTCCTGGAGATAGGAGATGGCTTCATTGTAAAATTTAGTCCTCTCCTCCGCAGTGGTCCTGTCCCCTGCTCCCAGCTTGTTGCACATGCGGCCCAGGTTGTACAGGATTCCGGTGTCATGAGGAACAAAATTATTGGCCCTCCGGTAGTCGTCACACGCAAGACCGAAGTTGCCCATTGTCTCATAAACCCTGGCTCTCTTCAGATAGCCTTCGGCTGATGCAGGTGCTTCATCGATAGCCCTGGAGAACTGATCAATGGCATCCTCGAACATGTTGTTCCTGACAAACTCTTCACCCGCCTTGATGTACTTACGGGACGACTGTCCGATAACATTCAGGCTGGTAACAACAAATACTAAAACAAGAACCAGGAATCCTCGCTTCATAACTAGGGCGCTTTTAATCATTGGGTCTCAAAAATACGAATATTTATTTACTAACAGTCAAGGGTAGTTATTAACATTAGTTATACGGAAACTTTCGGGAAATGATGCATAATTTCGAGGATACTTTTCTCAAATTTTACTGTTTTTTCCGGTCTGAACCCGGGGAACGGGTCAGTCACACCGGTGCCAAAGCGCATGGTACCGGTAAAGCGGCGTGCTTCATCCCACAATCCGGTCTCAATAAAATGTCTGATTATGAATGCTCCGCCCTCGACAAAGACCGACTGTACCCCCATGCCGTGCAGGGTCTTGAGTACCTCTTCGATAAAATACTGATTATCTGAAAGTTTAACAGTCTTTATTCCGGGCAGGCTTACCTTGTCGTTACATGTAAACAGAACGGTATCAACTGCACCGTCAAACACTTTTGAGTGAGGGTTCATTACACCACTGCGGCTCACGATCACCCTGAGAGGGTTTCTTCCCTTCCAGAGGCGCACGTCGAGCGAGGGGTTGTCGGCCCTTATGGTTCCTCCTCCTGCGAGGATAGCATCTTCCGCAGCGCGCCATCGGTGCACCAGTATCCGTTCGGTGGTACCGGTGATCCAATGGGGCTCTGCCGTGTCACCGGGTTTTCTGGCAAGATCGATGAATCCGTCGGCACTGCGGGCCCACTTCAGTACCACATACGGCCGCTGTCTCTCATGCCATGAAAAGAACCTCCTGTTGATGCGGCGGCACTCCTCCTCATCCACCCCGGTCACCACCTCCAGGCCTGCCTCCCTCATCCGCTCAATGCCCCTGCCTGCGACCTTCAGGCTGGTGTCTACGGTGCCTGTCACCACCCTGCGTATGCCGCTGCTTATGATCAGGTCAGCGCAGGGAGGGGTGCGTCCGTAGTGAGAGCAGGGCTCAAGGCTTGTATAGATGGTTGATGAGGGCAGCAGGCTCCTGTCCTTCACCGCGTTCAGTGCATGGACCTCGGCATGGGGCGTTCCGGCCCTGAGATGATACCCCTCACCAATGATCACGCCGTTGTGCACCACCACCGCCCCTACCATCGGGTTCGGGGAGGTGAATCCCTCCGCCCTGGCAGCAAGCTCAAGACAGCGGCGCATATAGATCAGATCATCAGGCTGGGTCATGAACGCAATTTCCTATCTTTGAATCATGGCCGAAAAGTTACAAACAATAAGCGAAATTCGCTCTCATATCTCCGCTCTCCTTAAAAAGGCCTGGTCAAGGGAGGAGGCCGAGGCACTGGCATCATCCATCATACTGGAATACACGGGGATGAGCAGGGCTGCCCAGATGGCCTTCGGCGACCGGCATGCTGACCCTGCGGCCGTTGACAGGATCATCTCCGCCGCCGGAAGAGCCGCTGAGGGTGAACCGCTTCAGTATATCCTGGGCTACACGGAATTCTGCGGACACCGTATCGGGGTGGAGCCCGGCGTACTAATCCCCAGGCCGGAGACGGAAGAGATGGTTGGGCAGATAATCCGGGAGAATCCGGGTTTTTCAGGTACTGCCACCGACCTGTGCACCGGCTCAGCCTGCATAGCCATAGCACTTTCACTTGCCTTTCCTTCTGCCACCGTGACGGCCACGGAAAACTCCCCTGCAGCACTGCGCGTGGCTGCACGCAACATTGCCACCACCGGCGCCTCAGTAACCCTTATTGAAGCTGACATATTCAGTCCCGGCATGTTGTATCATTCCGGCAGCGGGCTTATCGTCAGTAATCCACCCTATGTTACAGAAAGTGAGAAAAAGACTATGCACGTCAATGTGCTTGAACACGAACCCCATGAGGCGCTGTTCGTCCCTGACGAAGACCCTCTGCTCTATTACCGCAGGATAGCCCAGATAGCCGGGACAGGACTGACACCGGGAGGCACACTTTGGCTGGAGGTAAATGAGAACCTCGCCTCCGCTACTGCCCGGCTGTTAAGCCCTGACATCTACCGGCAGGTCAGCATTATTGAAGATATCAGGGGAAAACAAAGGTTTATAAAAGCAGAGAGACATGGCTGACAACAGGGAACGGGAAGAGCTCCTGCAGAGAGCAATGAGAGTATGCTCTGGCAGGGAATACTGCATCAGTGACATAGTATCACTCCTTGACAGGTGGGGGGCAAAAGACGGTGAGACAACAGAGTGGATCATCAACAGGCTTGACTCTGAGAAATTTATTGACGAGCACCGCTACAGCCGAGCCTTCGCCATCGATCACTTCCGGCACAGCCACTGGGGCAGGGTTAAGATTTCCATGATGCTGAAGAGCAAAAAGGTGGATCCGGAGGCAATCGCTGCGGGACTAGGGGCCATAGATGAGGAGGAGTACCTTGCACTGCTGAAGAAGATACTTGAAGAACAGAAGAAAAAAATAAAGTCGAAGAACCGGCTCGATCTGAAGGGCAAGCTCTTAAGACACGCCCTGGGAAAAGGGTTTGAGAGCCACCTCGTCTATGATGCAATCAACAGGGTGACCGGCGACCAGACATCAGAAGAGTGACAGCCATAATTAGCGCGGTGGTCAGAAGAGTGACAGCACAGCGACTTGGGGGGATGGAAGTGTGCAAGCCACAGTCAGTCCGGAAGTCAGAAGAGTGCAAGCCGGAATAAGCCCGGCACTCAGAAAAGAACAAGTCGCCATCAGCCGGAGGTCAGAAAAGTGACAGCCACATAGCCCTCAGGAAAGGAAAGAAGGCCACCAGTGCCATGGCGGAGGAGACAACTGCATCTGTGACAGTAACCCGTTTCAGTCTGCTGACTGACTCAAGCGAGACTGCTCCCAACACTATACGCATAACCAACTGCAGTGCAAAGAAGAGAAAGAGCCGCACCGACTGGCTGTTCCACTCAAGCGCCTCATCTATCCTGCCCCTGACTATCAGGGAGAAGGCATGTGACAGCCCGCATGAGGGACATGGTTCTCCGGTGATCTTTTCGTGAACGCATGGAACAGGGTATCGCCCTTCATCAGGGGAATAAAAAAAGGAGTAACCCAATATAAAAAGGATTACTCCGGCGAATATGATATTGAGTACTAAATAGGGTCTGCCTGAGGGATTCAGTCTTACCACTGCCCTGAAGTAGAGTTCTTTACAGTATCTTTCTTAACGGTGTCTGCGGTACCTTCCAGCTCGTCAAGCCTGTCCTTAAGCTCATCACGCTTGGTTGAAGCCTTGATCTCCACCGTCTCGTCATTATTGTTGATGCGTATTGTAACCTCATTGTCGCCAAACTCCTTCTCGATGTCATCGGTCACATCCTTAATCACACTTTCGATATCCGTAGCCCAGCTGCCCGACTTGTTGGCAATCTTGCCAATGACAAAGCTCTGCGACACTGAGATCATCAGGGCGATGATGGCTACCACCAGTCCGCCGACGAGCATCCCCTGGTTGCTCCTTGATCTTGACAGACCTATTACAGCCAGTACTATTGCTATTACGGCAGGTATGACGGCTATAAGGCCGATGCAGGGTACTACTGCGATCAGAAACGCTATGATGGCTGTCACAAGAGCTCCGACACCCACGCCTGATTGCTGATTGCTGCTTTTTATTTCTTCCATTGGTTCAAGTATTAAATGTTCCTTATTTTTCTGTAAGGATATTTCTCGTATCCTGTTCTAAAGACGTAACAGGAACCTCAATGATGCGTCCCTTCTCTATATTATTTTCATAAAATATAAAGGTCGGAACCCTCTCAATGGCCAGTTTAGGGTAATCAGCCAGGGGTGCAACCTTATTGATATCGACACCAATGAATCTTATCTTCTCCCTTGGGAAGCCCCACAGATCAACTATCTTCATGAACCTGGGCACCTCTCTCCTGCTGTCGGGGCACCATGTTCCAAGGACTATTGTAATTGTCAGGTCATCAGTCTCCTGCAACACCAGTTCAGCCATGAATGCCATGTCCGGCTGGTATTCAGTGTACCCGTCCACATACCATTCCGAGTGTGGCTGGTTAAGGAACATCCGCGGATTGATGTCGCCGAGCAGCCATGTGGTTGCATCGCGAAAATCCCATACGTGGGCGGCGGCTTCCTCCTCGCCGGGTTTTCCGGCAAGAGCGGCATTGCCGAACGGCGCCACCTCAGGAATTGAATCTGCCGGAGCCGGCGCATCGGTTACTGCTGAGGGAGCAGGTTCCGGCGGTACGTTACGGGTTTTCCGGGAACTGCTGCATCCGGCCATGAGGGCCATGACGGCGATTACGGTTATGATTGTGAATATTCTCATACTGTCTGCAGCAGTAAAGATAATATCTGTTTTGCTGTTTTCGACACAGAAGTTCCCGGGCCGAAAATGGCGGCCACCCCTGCATCATACAGGAACTGGTAGTCCTGCGCTGGAATTACTCCCCCGGCAATCACGAGGATATCCTCGCGACCCAGCTTCTTCAGTTCACCTATTACCTGCGGAATGAGTGTCTTATGTCCTGCCGCCAAACTTGATACACCCAATAGGTGCACGTCGTTCTCCACAGCCTGTTTTGCAGCCTCTGCCGGTGTCTGGAACAGCGGCCCGATGTCCACATCAAACCCTATGTCGGCATATCCGGTAGATATTACCTTCGCCCCACGGTCATGACCGTCCTGTCCCATCTTTGCAATCATTATCCGGGGTTGTCTGCCGGCTCTTGCGGCGAACTCTGCCGCCAGGGCCTTAGCCTCCTCGAAGTCTGAATCTGACTTATATTCTGATGAATACACTCCTGAAATTGTTCTTATCACTGCTTTATATCTCCCTGCTATTTTTTCACATGCATATGATATCTCGCCAAGGGTGGCTCTCTTCGAGGCGGCATCCACAGCCAGTTCAAGGAGATTACCTTCTCCTGATTCTGCGGCACGGGTGATGGCATCGAGGGCCTTCTGGCACTCTTCCTCATTGCGTCCGGCCCTCAGCTGCTCCAGTCTTCTGATCTGGGAGTCGCGTACGGCGCTGTTGTCAACTGTAAGTATCTCCAGCGGATCCTCTTTTTCAAGCCGGTATTTATTGATACCCACTATTGTCTGTGCCGCAGAGTCGATCCTGGCCTGAGCCCTTGCAGCAGCCTCTTCTATCCTCATCTTGGGAATACCTGACTCGATGGCTTTGGCCATCCCGCCGAGGCTCTCCACCTCCTGTATCAGCTCCCATGCCTTGTGTGCCAGTTCATTGGTGAGGGTCTCCACATAGTACGAACCCGCCCATGGGTCAACGGCCTTGACTATACCTGTCTCCTCCTGGAGGAAGATCTGTGTATTGCGTGCTATCCTCGCCGACGAATCGGTTGGCAGCGCTATGGCCTCATCGAGGGCATTGGTATGCAGGCTCTGTGTATGTCCCAGAACTGCCGCCATCGCCTCAATGCATGTACGCCCCACATTGTTGAAGGGGTCCTGTTCGGTGAGACTCCACCCCGAGGTCTGGGTGTGGGTACGGAGTGC
This sequence comes from Bacteroidales bacterium, assembly GCA_041740815.1. Lineage (GTDB taxonomy): Bacteria > Bacteroidota > Bacteroidia > Bacteroidales > VadinHA17 > SR-FBR-E99. Next base: position 1,344 of record JBGSLG010000034.1, on the reverse strand, counting down.
CAGCGACTTGGGGTTCTTAGGGTTGAATTCGCTGACGATCTTTGCCCAGAGCATGCGTGCTGCCCTCATCTTGGCTATCTCCATGAAGAAGTTCATCCCGCTGGCCCAGAAGAATGAGAGGCGCGGGGCAAAATCATCAATGTTAAGCCCGGAGTTCACCCCTGTGCGCAGGTACTCCAGCCCGTCGGCCAGAGTGTATGCCAGCTCCAGGTCAGCGGTGGCACCGGCCTCCTGCATGTGATAGCCGGAGATGGAGATGCTGTTGAACTTCGGCATGCGCTCGGAGGTGTACCTGAAAATGTCTGCAATGATACGCATTGAGAAGGCAGGAGGGTAGATATATGTGTTTCGCACCATAAACTCCTTGAGGATGTCATTCTGTATGGTACCCTGCAGCTCCTCGAGCTTTGCACCCTGCTCCAGTCCGGCCACTATATAAAAGGCCATGACAGGCAGCACCGCGCCGTTCATTGTCATTGAGACCGACATCTGGTTCAGGGGTATCTGATCGAAGAGAATCTTCATGTCAAGGACCGAATCTACGGCCACACCCGCTTTGCCCACGTCGCCCTGTACCCGCTCATGGTCGGAGTCATAGCCGCGGTGTGTGGCCAGGTCAAAGGCCACGGAGAGCCCCTTCTGTCCTGCCGCCAGGTTTCTGCGGTAGAATGCATTGGATTCCTCCGCCGTTGAGAACCCGGCATACTGCCTGATTGTCCATGGCAACATGGCGTACATTGCCGAATAGGGTCCGCGCAGATACGGGGGCAGTCCTGCCGCATAGTTCAGGTGCTCCATGCCCTGCAGATCATCATGCGAATAGACGCTCTTGAGACGGATACGTTCGGGAGTATCCCAGTTTGGGGTAACCCCATTCTCTTTCTCCCATTCCTGTATGTTCCTTGAGGGCGCGGCAGCCCTGGCGGGGTCATGCTCTGTGAATTTTGGTCGTTGGCTCATCTCTGATCAGTTTATTCCCAGTATCCTGTTAAACATCTGCAGGGTCTCGAGCACATTCGAGCGTATGCTGATGAAGTGCTCAATCCCTTCAGCCTTCAGGGCATCCGTGCATGGCGGGTTTCCCGCTACGACAACAGTAGCCTTTCCTGCGGTCATCCTGAAGATCTCGGGTGCCATTGTCGCATATTCATCATCTGAGCTGCAGATGACAATGATATCAGCTTTGGCTTCCAGTGCGGCACTGACGCCTTCGGATACTGTCTCAAAGCCGTTATTGCTCCTCACCTCATATCCTGCCACGGCAAAGAAGTTGGAGGAGAACTGTGCCCTTGCGCTGCGCATGGCAGGGTTACCGATTGCAAGCATGAATGCCAGGGGCCTGTG
>JBGSLG010000033.1:0-14507 GCA_041740815.1 Bacteroidales bacterium | reverse complement strand
GATGTAGATACATCCATGGCACCTGTGGAGACAACCATGGAGGACTATCCTCCGACTTCTGATCTTGAGGCGGAGCCTGCAGCACCAGCGGCTGTTCCTGATACGGTATTTGAAGCACCTGAACCCCTTATAGAAGCAACTTCACCAGAGTATGTAGCTGATGCCGAAGTAACTTCACCAGAGTCTGTTCCTGAAATGGAGGCAGCTGCACCTGAGGTTGCTGTTGATGCAGAGGCAGCCACACCTGAGGTGCCGGCCGATCCAAATGCTGAGCTCCGTACAAGGGAGGAACTGATTGCCGAGATCGAGGCACGACTGAAGGAGCTGAAGGCGGAATTGCCTGAATCCTGGAGTGAGGAGATTCCGGCACCGGAGCCGCCGGAGGTTATTGAATCGCAACCTCATGCTGAACTGGAGGAATTCACCGCAGTAGTTGAGCCGGAACCTCAGCCCGAACCGGAGCAATTTACCGCAGCGATTGAACCCGAACCGGAGCAATTCGCCGAGGTTATTGAGCAGCAACCTCAGGCTGAACCTGAGGAATTCACAGCATCAATCGAGCCGGAATCTCAGCCTGAACCGGAGGAATTCACCGCAGTAGTTGAGCCGGAACCTCAGCCCGAACCGGTGCAATTCGCCGAGGTTATTGAGCAGCAACCTCAGGCTGAACCGGAGGCTGCGGCCAATGCCGAAAGTGAAGTTGAAGCTGAACCAGAATCTGAACCAGAACCTCAATCTGAGGAACTTCTGGAGCTGCTCCCGGATACTGTTGCACAGCAGGAGGATGCCCGGAAGGAGCTGTCGCCCACGGACCTGATTGACCGGTTCATCATGATCAGCCCGACAATAGAGAGGATGTCTCCGAAAGAGTACAAGCAGGTTAAAGATCTGTCGGAAGAGAGTCCGGATGAACCCGGTAAATTCATAACGGAAACGCTGGCAAAGATTTACGTCACACAGGGCTACTATACTAAGGCAATAAATATTTATGAAAAGCTCTCTTTGCAATATCCGGAAAAAAGTACTTACTTTGCGAGCCGTATTGAAAAGATTAAAGATTTAATAAAATAATACAACAATGGGTATCTATATTTTTATTTCAATCCTGGTTATCCTGGTATGTGTTCTGGTAGTACTGGTGGTGCTGGTTCAGAACTCCAAGGGTGGTGGTCTGGCAGCCAACTTCACCTCCGCCGGCCAGTCGATGGGCGTCCGCAAAACGGCTGACTTCCTCGAGAAATCGACCTGGACCCTCGGGGCTGCAATCTTCGTTCTCTGTCTCGCCGCCACGGCATCAATACCGAGAGGCCAGGGCCAGAAGGAGTCAGTCATCAAGCAGTCAATTGAAAGAGCTCAGGATCCAAGCGCCATCCCCACCCTGCCTACCCAGATTCCACTGGAAGAGCAGCTGCCGGACGGTGGTAACGAATAAAAATGACACCAAAGAGATATTGAAGTGTCAGTTTGTCATGAACTGACACTTTTTTTTACCATAATCCATTTGGCACAGATTATGAAATCATCAGGCAGGAAATAATATTGTTTAACTATAAAACTAATAGCAATGGCACAACTAAAAGGAAAAGTGCTGGCAGGTAAAGTTCTCATCAAGCCTCAGGAGGCAGAAGAGAAGACCGCCAGCGGTATCATTATCCCTGACTCGGCAAAGGAAAAACCTCGCGCAGGCACCGTGATTCTTGTTGGCTCACCCAAGAAGGATGAAGAGATGGAACTTAAAAAGGGAGACGTCGTTCTCTATGGAAAATACTCCGGCCAGGAGCTGAATATCGACGGCACAGACTATCTCCTTCTTTCACAGTCTGATGTTCTCTATATTTCGTAATAACCTTAAATAAGAATAGCAATGTCAAAGGAAATTAAATTCAATATTGAAGCACGCAACCTTCTGAAGGAAGGCGTTGACCGTCTCGCAGATGCTGTCAAGGTGACACTCGGCCCGAAGGGACGCAATGTAGTATTAGAGAAGAAATTTGGCGCACCCCAGATAACCAAGGACGGTGTGACCGTGGCCAAGGAGATCGAACTCTCTGACCCTTACCAGAACATGGGAGCACAGATGGTCAAGGAAGTGGCTTCCAAGACTTCAGACACAGCAGGTGACGGTACCACCACCGCTACAGTTCTTGCCCAGAGCATAATAAATGTGGGGCTCAAGAACGTAACTGCCGGTGCCAACCCGATGGATCTCAAGAGAGGAATAGACAAGGCAGTTGCAGTGGTTGTTGCGAGCCTGAAAAGCCAATCGAAGAGTGTTGGTGACGACCTTAAGAAAATTGAACAGGTTGCACGCATCTCCGCAAACAATGACGAAGAGATAGGCAAGCTCATAGCCACTGCGATGGACAAGGTAAAGAAGGAAGGCGTAATCACCGTTGAGGAAGCCAAAGGCACTGAGACTAAGGTTGAGGTTGTTGAAGGAATGCAGTTCGACCGCGGTTATATCTCAGCATATTTTGTCACCAATCCTGACAAGATGGAAGTTGAGATGGATAATCCATACATCCTTATTCATGACAAGAAGATAGCATCAATGAAAGATCTTCTGCCCGTTCTTGAGGAGACCGCCCGCAGCGGCCGTGGCCTCATGATTATAGCAGAGGATGTTGAGGGCGAAGCTCTTGCCACACTTGTTGTAAACCGTCTGAGAGGCTCACTGAAAGTGTGTGCCGTGAAAGCTCCCGGTTTTGGCGACAGAAGGAAAGAGATGCTTGAAGACATAGCCATTCTGACAGGCGGAACCGTCATCTCCGAGGAGAGGGGCATGAAGCTTGAGAATGCAACAATGGCAGATCTTGGCGTAGCTGACAAAGTGACTGTCAACAAGGAGAACACCACCATTGTCAACGGCGCAGGTGAAAAATCAATGATCGAGGCCCGCGTTAGCCAGATTAAGCAGCAGATCTCTGCCACCACATCGGATTACGACAGGGAGAAGCTTCAGGAGAGGCTTGCCAAGCTTGCCGGTGGTGTGGCAGTACTTTACATCGGCGCCGCATCAGAGGTTGAGATGAAAGAGAAGAAAGACCGCGTTGATGACGCTCTTCATGCAACACGTGCTGCAATCGAAGAGGGTATCATCCCCGGCGGAGGAGTAGCTTATATCAGGGCAATTCCTCTTCTCGACAAACTCAGGGGTGATAACGAAGATCAGAACACCGGTATTGAGATAGTGAAAAGGGCAATTGAAGAGCCTCTGCGTCAGATAGTCATTAATGCAGGTCTTGAAGGTGCCGTAATTGTACAGAAAGTTCGCGAAGGCAAAGGCGACTTCGGTTACAATGCACAGACTGACAAATTCGAGAACCTCCTGAAGGCAGGCGTCATTGACCCGGCCAAGGTTGCAAGAATAGCTCTCGAGAATGCCGCATCAATAGCCGGCATGTTCCTTACCACCGAAGCAGTTGTGGTTGAGGAGAAGGAAGATAACCCGATGCCAAACCCCGGAATGGGTGGTGGCGGCATGCCGGGCATGATGTAAAAAAAGCTTTTAATCAATAGAAAAATGCTGCTTCAGAAATGAGGCAGCTTTTTTTTTAGTCTACAGTCTTCAGTCTACAGTCCTCAGTAAAGACTGCCGACTGCCGATTGTGGACTGCCGACTTTCACTTGAATTAGTGAAAACTCAATAATTCGTCTCATCTTTGTGGGACTGTTTGTAATTATGGCTGATCCGCGGCAGGTAAACGACCTCGAGCACGAGAAGATAGGGACGCTGATGTGGAAGTACTTCCTTCCGGCGTTTGCCAGTATGATGGCAAACGTACTCTATAATATTGTTGACCGTATCTATATCGGACAGGGTGTTGATGCACTCGCGCTGTCAGGCTTGAGCGTGGTCTTTCCACTGATGATTGTCATCATGGCTTTCGGAATGCTTGTGGGTATGGGTTCAGCCGTACGCATATCCCTGAGCCTGGGTGAGAAGGACTATGGAAGGGCAAACAGGATCCTTGGCAATGCATTGTTCCTCGCCGTGGTAATCGGGTTGGCCCTTACAGTAACGGGCTTTCTGGTGCGCGACAAGGTGCTTATGATCTTCGGGGCCGGTCCGGATACACTTAAATATGCCTCGGACTATTTTAATATCATCCTTATGGGGGTGCCGTTTGCAATGGGTGGCTACGCCCTCAATAACATCATCAGGGCGGAAGGGAACCCACGGATAGCAATGTACTCCATCTTTGTCAGTGCCGGTTTGAATATTATTCTTGACCCGATACTCATATTCGGCTTCGATATGGGGGTGGAGGGTGCCGCGTGGGCAACGATCATCTCACAATTCGTTCTCTTTATATGGGTCCTTGTTCACTTCCGCAGCCGGAACAGCGTCACCAGGCTTGAAGTGGCGAATATCAGGCCCGACCCGTACATTATTAAATACATTATATCCATAGGCTTTGCCCCGTTTGCCATGAATATCGCAGCCAGCATCGTCATCGGGGTAATGAATGCCAGCTTCATAAAGTACGGTGGTGACATCGCGGTGGCGGCCATGGGCATCGTACACAGCACCACGATGATGATGGTGATGACAATCATATCGATCAACATGGCCATACAGCCTATCATTGGATTCAATTTTGGCGCCGGCCTGTTCTGCAGGGTGAAAGAGGCAGTGATGATGGCCATCAGGTATGCTACGCTTGTGGCCACTATCGGTTGGCTGATCTGTATGCTCATACCGGGAACTGTTGTCAGCATCTTCAATTCAGACAGCCCGGAACTGAGGAGCGCTGGTGTCATCGGCCTCCGCATATACTGTTCCGTTCTTCCTGTGGTAGGTTTTCAGATAATCGCATCAAACTACTTTCAGGCCATCGGCAAAGCGAAACTGGCAACGTTCCTGTCGCTGCTGCGCCAGATAATTGTATTGCTGCCACTGATAATCATCCTGCCGGAATACTGGGGTGTAAACGGCGTCTGGATAGCAAACCCTGTTTCTGATATGGTGGCTGCAGTGGTGACATTCTTCTTTTTCCGGAGGGAGCTGATAAAGCTGAAATGCGATATCCCTGTAACGGGCCGCACTGTTGCCGGTGTCACGGCACCTGCAGAAACCTACTGACCAGTGGTATTTGTTCCGCAACAGGTTTTCCCCCAGTCTGCATATTGAACCCGGATGGCCCGAAAGACGTGCCTATCACGAAAAATAGCCCAAAGGCTGTCATGCAAAAATGACCAATAAAGAAAGGGTCAAATTGTATATATTTGCACCTGAATTGAACCGGTCCCCACTGATGGACAACATACGCAACTTCTGCATAATAGCACATATCGACCACGGCAAGAGTACACTTGCCGACAGGCTTCTTGAAACTACAGGGACAATAAATGCGCGCGAGTTCCAGGACCAGATGCTTGACGATATGGATCTTGAGAGGGAGAGGGGCATCACTATCAAGAGTCATGCTATCCAGATGGACTTTACGCATGAAGGCAAGAGCTATTATCTCAATCTTATAGACACACCGGGGCACGTCGATTTCTCCTATGAGGTATCACGGTCCATTGCCGCCTGTGAGGGAGCGCTTCTGGTGGTTGATGCCACACAGGGCATCCAGGCACAGACAATTTCCAACCTGTATATGGCCATTGAACACGGGCTGGAGATCATACCTGTGCTGAACAAGATGGACTCCCAGAGCGCAATGCCCGAGGAGGTCAAGGATCAGATAGTTGACCTTATCGGCTGCAAGCGTGAAGAAATAATTGAAGCCAGCGCCCGTACCGGGATGGGAGTTGACCGCATACTGGATGAGATCATCAATAAAATCCCGGCTCCCAAAGGTGACCCTGATGCCCCTTTCCAGGCACTGATATTTGATTCGGTCTTCAATTCATTCAGGGGCATAATAGCCTACTTCAAGGTATCCAACGGCACCATCAGAACGCATGACATGGTGAAATTTGTCAATACCGGAAGCGAATATGACGCTGACGAGATTGGCGTGCTTAAGATCAAGCGTGAGCCTCGCAGCGTATTGAGTGCGGGAGATGTTGGGTACATAATCTCAGGGATAAAAAATTCGGTCGAGGTGAAGGTGGGAGACACCATAACCCATGTTGCCCGTCCCTGCCAGACGGCTATAGCGGGATTTGCCGATGTGAAGCCGATGGTCTTCGCAGGAATCTATCCGGTTGACGCGGACGACTACGAAGACCTGCGTGCTTCCATAGAGAAGCTTCAGCTAAACGATGCCTCCCTGAGTTTCGTACCGGAATCATCAGCCGCTCTCGGCTTCGGTTTCAGGTGCGGGTTCCTCGGACTGCTTCACATGGAGATTATCCAGGAGCGCCTTGACAGGGAGTTCGACATGGATGTCATCACCACAGTACCGAACGTATCCTTCCGGGTGCTGACAACCCGGGGCGAGGTCATTGACGTGCATAACCCGTCGGGGATGCCGCCTTCCACAACAATCGATGAGATAGAAGAGCCCTATATTCATGCCCAGATAATTTCAAAATCGGAATACCTCGGTCCTATACTCAATCTATGCATCGATAAAAGAGGAATCCTGAAGAACCAGGTCTATCTTACAAGTAACAGGGTGGAGGTGACCTTCGACATGCCGCTCTCAGAGATCGTGTTCGATTTCTATGACAAGCTGAAGAGTATATCAAAGGGCTACGCCTCCTTTGACTATCACATCACAGATTACAAAAAAGCAGATCTTGTCAGGCTTGACATTCTCCTCAACGGGGAGATGGTTGATGCTCTCTCAACGCTTATCCATCGTGGGCATGCCTATGACTTTGGCCGCAGGATGTGCGAGAAGCTGCGTGAGCTCATACCGCGTCAGCAGTTTGACATTGCCATCCAGGCAGCCATCGGTGCAAAGATTATAGCGCGCGAGACCATCAAGGCTGTGCGCAAGGACGTAACGGCCAAATGCTATGGCGGTGACATAACCCGGAAGAGGAAACTGCTTGAGAAACAGAAGAAAGGGAAGAAGAGAATGCGTCAGATAGGTAATGTGGAGGTACCCCAACAGGCCTTCCTGGCGGTGCTCAAGCTCGACTGACGTAAAAAAATGTCCCTGATTGTTGCAAAAAAGGAATTTATGCTAACTTAGCTGTCCGTTGGGCTTTGACGGGAAGAACAAATACAAGCCTAAAGACCCTGAAATTAACCTGAACTCATACCCCGCGCGGAATATTCCGGGCGGGGTATATTTTTTTCAGCACAAGAGTTTGTATCCTTTCCCGTGGATGTTGAGGATCTCCACCTTCCCGTCCTTGCTCAGGTACTTGCGTAGTTTCGTGATATAGACATCCATGCTCCTTGCATTGAAGTAGTTGTCATCTATCCATATGGATTTCAGCGCAAAATTACGCTCGAGCACCTCATTGCGGTGACGGCACAGCAGTTCGAGCAGTTCGGACTCCTTGGTGGTGAGCTTGCGCGACTGATCCTGAATGGTGAGGAGTTGTTTTGTGACGTCAAAGTTGAATTTCCCTATTGTGTATGTCTCAGCCGGGGCGTCAGTAGTTTGCTTGGATGAGCGCCTGAGGATCGCCTCAATGCGATAGATCAGCTCCTCCATTGAAAAGGGCTTGGTTAGATAATCATCGGCTCCGGATTTAAAACCCTCGATTACATCCTCCTTCAGGTTCTTGGCTGTCAGGAATATGACCGGTATATGCGGGTCAATGGCCCTGATCTCCCTTGCAAGCGTGAAGCCGTCAATCTCGGGCATCATCACGTCAAGCAGACAGAGTTGGAATTTTTCCTTCCTGAATACCTTCATAGCCTGTGCTCCGTCTGTGGCCAGGGTTGTCTCATACTCCTTGACGCTGAGATAGTTCTTTAGAAGCTGCCCCAGGTTGGGGTCGTCCTCTGCAAGTAAGATGCTTACTTTTTTCATTTCGACTGTTCTTTTGGAAGGTGTATGATTATCCTGGTGCCCTTGCCTGACTGGCTTTCAACTCTTATTGTTCCGTGATGCTCTTCCACAATCGTCTTCACGTAGCTGAGACCCAGGCCGAATCCCTTGATGTTATGAGTGTTTCCTGAGGGTACCCTGTAGAACTTTTCAAAGATATGTTTCAGATGTTCCCTGGGAATTCCCATGCCGTTATCTGAGACGGTGATGACAATTCCTTTGCTGTATCCGGCTGTGGTCACGGTGATCTCCGGTATGCGACTGGTGTATTTAAGTGCGTTGTCAAGGAGGTTGAGAAGCACATTGAAGAAGTTGGATTCGTCTGCACGTACGATGGGGTCAGATGCATCAAGGAAAGTTGATATTACCCCGCCGCGGCCGCTGACCTGCAGCTTGAAGGCATCCACAGCCCTGATAATAACATTATGGATATCAGTCGGCTGTTTGTTAAGCTCCAGCCTGGCCTTTTCAAAGATGGCAGTCTGAAGCACCTTTTCTACCAGCACCTTGAGGCGGGAGCTCTCCTCATTTATTACAGCAGCCAGCCCCGGAGTATTACGCGAGTCCTCCGGAATAGCCTTGTCGGCAAGCATCTGTGAGGCAAGTGATATCGTTGCAATGGGAGTCTTCAGCTCATGTGTCATGTTGTTGATGAAGTCACTCCTGATCTCTGAGAACCGCTTCTGGCGGAAGATCACGATGAAGGTGCCTGTTGAAAGAATTATAAGCAGCAGTACTATCAGCATGGAGGATATGGCCATGAAAGCTATCTGGCTGAATTTATACTCATCTTCTTCCGGGAAATAGATAGTGAGTACGTTGTTGCCTGGCACCGGATCATTTGGGAAGAGCTGCCTCAGGTACTTGTTTGCTCCGGAGCTCTCGCTGTAGTCAGGTGTGCGGTATATCATGCCGCCGTAGTCTCCCCGGACGGCACATTCATAGCCAAGATGGATGCCGACGGCATCAAGAGACTTCCTGATGAGATCATTGAGTTCATCCGATGAGAACCGGTCTCTCAGGGGCGGAGTCTCATGCAGTATCCGGCTCACTATATTCTCAATGGAGATAATTTTATTTGTCATCCGTGCTGTCGCCCCGGCTGTGAGGCTCGGTTCCCCGGGCTCGGTGTTTTCAAAGAATGACCCGGTCTCAAGACTGTCTGAGTTGAGGAGGTAGGTGCGCCCGGCCCTGTTGATTATCACGGCCCTGACATTGGGGTCAAAACCGTACTTTTCAAGCAGTCTTGACTCTGCCGATTGCCTGGATGACACGCTCCCCGGCTCTTCGCCCGGAACAGCACCGGGAAGGGAGGCCTGACCGGCAGGGGTGATACCTGCCGTAACCCCGTCAGGTGCACCGGAAGCTGAAGGGGGATTGATCTCCCCGATAATGCGGTTGTAGGTCTCAGTACGCTCCATCTCACTGACCACCTCCTTCAGGGCTTCATTTACGCCAAAACGGAACTCCTGATCCTCAGCGCTGACAACACTGTTGATCCACCTGACCTGTATGATCACCAGCGCCGATATGGCAATGAAGAAAAACACGGCAAGAAGAACTATATACGCACGCTTCATATTGTAACAAAAGTAATCTGTTAAAACCTTAATACATAGGATTAACTTATTTTAACAGGTTTTTCAAAAAGATTTGGGGTTGAGAAAATTAAAAAATTGTTAAATATCAATAATTTAACATATCGTTAAGAGCAGGGTCAGAAAATATTTTTGATATTTGCGTCAGTTATGGCACGAAAATTGATATAAGTTAGTTGGAGTTTTTTTCATAGGTTAGGTTAGTTTTAGGGTTAACACTGAAGAGGAGGCAAGAGATTGGCTCCTCTTTCTTATTACAGTGCCAGCAGCGAAAGGTTTTTGTCGCTGATCTCCCTGCTTTCAAAAACGAATACTGCGGTTATCTCCGGCATCTCCCTGAGGGCTATCGTTACTGTCTCCACGTGCTGTCTGTCGGGTTGACCGGTCATCAGGAAAAAGAAGTCTATGTTTTTCAGTTTTCGAAGCAGCAGGTTTCCTTCGCTTCGGTTTGAGACCAGTGAAAAGCCGGGTGTGACAGAGGTGAAGCGGGAGAAGGCATTGTGGCCTGTGTCAGACCCGATGGTAATAACATCAGGGCATTTCCGGAGATCAGTGCCGAGATGCCTGTTTATCATGACTGACAGACGGTAGTCGGGCTCAGAGGAGACAACGCCCAGGAAGAAGAATGCAGGGGTCTCCTCCCCCGGGATTGTATGCCGGGTTATTTTTTTTCCGGTATTCATTTTTTTGCCTTTCGTAACTTGTTCCAGGCAATCATCGATGCCTCCTGTTCAGCCTCTTTCTTCGTTGTGCCTTCGCCCTGCGCCATTGCCTCACTGTTTATCTCCAGCGTGACGGTGAAGAGGGGAGGAATGCCGTTACTGCCATTCTTCTCCTGTGATGTGAAGTTAAGCTTTTGTTTTTTCTTCTGGCAATACTCGAGGATGAGACTCTTGTAATCCGTCTCGGCCGCAAGCACTGCAGCCAGGTCAAGATGCTTTTTTAGTCCCTTCTCAATGAAAAAGCGGCTGGTACGGTCATAACCCCTGTCAATGAAGAGTGCGCCCACCAGTGCTTCGACGGCGTTACCGAAGAGGTTTCGCGGTGAGTCGGATGGAGAAAGGTTTGATACAATAAGTCTGTCGAGCCCCATGGAGAGCCCCAGTTGGTTCAGCGTCTCCCTGTTTACTATCCGGGCCCTGGTCTTTGTCATGAAGCCTTCGGAGGCTTCGGGGTAAACCCTGAAGAGGTAATCAGAAAGTATGCTGTCTATGATGGCGTCACCAAGGTATTCGAGCCGTTCATTATTGACCTTGACCCCGTCAGGAAGGGTGTATGTCGCAGAGCGATGAATGAAAGCAGACTCATAAAGCCTCAGCTTAACAGGGCGGAAACCCAGCAACTGCTTAAGGCGGGAGCTGAATTCCTTCCTGTTGTGTATGAGCGTGTTGTTCTTCTTCCTGTGGAGCAGGAACACTATTCCTTGAATTTCCTGATCAAAATAGAGGCGTTATGCCCTCCGAAGCCGAAGTTATTGCTAAGGGCAACATCCACGGTTCTTTTCTGTGCTTTGTTCAGGGTCAGGTTCAGATCCTGGTCAATGGCAGGGTCAGGGTTCCTGAAGTTGATGGTGGGAGGGACTATATCATGTACCACTGCCATGATGGTTGCAATGGCTTCAACGGCACCGGCGGCGCCGAGAAGATGACCGGTCATGGATTTTGTGGCGCTGATATTCATCTTGTATGCATGCTCGCCGAAGACAGCCAGGATAGCCTTGATCTCGGCTATATCACCAAGCGGGGTTGCTGTTCCGTGAACGTTAATATAATCAACATCCGCCGGAATAAGTCCTGCCTCAGCAATAGCCTGTTTCATTACGTTTATGGCTCCCATCCCGTCGGGGTGGGGAGCTGTAATGTGATAGGCGTCAGCTGTCAGGCCTGAGCCAACAACTTCGGCATAGATCCTTGCACCTCTGGCCTTCGCATGTTCCAGTTCCTCAAGAATCAGGGCACCGGCGCCTTCGCCAATGACAAACCCGTCGCGGGTCACATCAAACGGTCTGGAGGCGGTGACAAATTCCTCATTGTTTGTTGACATAGCCTGCATGGCGTTGAAGCCGCCAATACCCGGTGGATTGATACTTGCCTCAGACCCTCCTGCAATGAACAGGTCAGCCTTACCCAGAAGGATGTAGTAGTAAGCGTCAATAAGGGCATTGGTTGAAGAGGCGCATGCCGATACAGTCGCGAAATTGGGCCCGCGGAAACCGTATTTGATGGAGAGCAGGCCGGCGGCGATATCACTGATCATCTTGGGGATGAAAAAGGGGCTGAAACGGGGAGTTCCATCACCCAGAACAAACCCTTTAACCTCTTCAAGAATAGTCTCAATACCGCCTATACCTGATGCCCATATGACACCTGAACGGTCCTTGTCAGTAGCTTCCGGATCAAGACCGGCATTCTTTACTGCCTCATCTGCCGCAACAAGGGCATACTGAGCGTAACGGTCCATCTTCCGCGACTCTTTCCTGTCAAAATATTTTGCAGGATCATAGTCTTTGAGCTCGCAGGCGAACTTCGTTTTGAATTTGCTGGTATCAAAATGGGTTATATGCCCTGCCCCGCTAGCACCATCAACAAGACTTTTCCAGAAATCCTGCAAATTGTTGCCGACAGGGGTCAATGCCCCCATTCCGGTAACTACTACACGCCTCATATCAGATTATCGGAGAAAACTACTTTGCGTTTTCCTCAATATACTTAATGGCTTCGCCAACTGTGCTAATACTTTCTGCCTGATCATCAGGAATTCCAATGTTGAATTCCTTTTCGAATTCCATGATCAGCTCGACTGTGTCAAGAGAATCAGCGCCAAGGTCATTAGTGAAATGTGCTTCGGGAGTAACCTCAGCCTCATCAACGCCAAGCTTTTCAACGATGATCTTCTTTACTCTTGTAGAAATGTCAGACATACTAATCAATTTTACGTTTATACTCGTTTTAAAAACTCTGCAAAGAAATATATTTGTACCATATTTTTCAAACAATTTACCGGAAATTTATATTGATACTGGTATAATTTAAAGCAGGTCAGTCTTTTAACCCCTTTTTTACACTACCGGCGCCATGTGTCAAATTACGAGTTAAGTATCAGAATATGAAATCGATATCCATTCTTGCCTCAGGTGCCGGGACGAACGCGGAAAACATAATAAGGTACTTTTCGACCGAAAATAAAGCGAAAGTAACCCTTGTTTTGTCGAACAAGCCTCAGGCGAAGGTATTGGAAAGGGCTGCGGCACTTGGGGTCGACTCGTTTTTTTTCGACCGCAGTCAGTTTTATGAGACCGGGGAGGTGCTGATGATGCTTCAGAGAAAGAATACGGACCTGCTTGTTCTGGCAGGGTTTCTCTGGCTTGTTCCGGGGAAGGTGATAGAAGCTTTCAGAGGGAGGATAGTTAATATTCATCCTGCACTGCTTCCCGGCTTCGGAGGCAAAGGGATGTATGGCGACAGGGTGCACAGGGCGGTGCTTGATTCCGGGAGCACAGAGAGCGGTATAACCATCCATTATGTGAACGAGCATTATGATGCGGGAGACATAATCTTTCAGGCCAGGTGCCCCGTACTGCCGGGTGATGATGTACAGAGCCTGGCAGCCAGGGTTCACAGCCTGGAATACGAGCACTATCCGGCTGTAATCAGCCGGTTGGTTGACGGTCTCTGATCAGGCAGTAGGCAATAGGCAGTAGGCAGTAGTCCAGTCTTCAGTCAGCAGTCTTCAGTCTTCAGGCACTCAAGACCTCAAGACTGCATGACCTCAAGACCTCGTGACCGCATGACCGCATGACCGCAAGACCTCAAGACCTCAAGACCTCAAGACCGCATAACCGCAAGACCGCAAGACCGCAAGACCGCAAGACCTTTTGACGTAAGACCTTCAGTGATTGTCAATAATCGATTGTTCCGAACAGCTGGATATAGCCTTCGGCAACCTTCCTGAACTCATCCATCGACTCAGGGGCCACGGGGTTGACAGGGGGAGCCTCAACCCTCAGCGGGTCAATGGCAGAACCGTTACGGTAGAACCTGAAGTCGAGATGCGGTCCCGTTGAGAGGCCCGAGCTGCCTACATATCCTATCACCTGTCCCTGCTTCACATAGACGCCTGATGAGATGCCGGGGCCGAAGCGCGAGAGGTGCATGTAAGCTGTTGAATAGACGCTGTTGTGTCTGATGCGCACGATCCTCCCGGCCCCTCCCTCATAGCCGGTGCTGGTCACCCTGCCGTCGCCGATAGCCACCACCGGTGTTCCGATGGGTGCTGCATAGTCAACACCGTGGTGTGGCCTGACAATCTTCAGCACCGGATGGTACCTGGCACCCGAGAAACGCGAACTTATTCGCGAGTAACGCAGCGGTGCCTTCAGAAAAGCCTTACGCAGGCTGGCCCCGGTGGTGTCATAAAATGACATCGTGCTGTCCTGGATGTAGGGGATGGCGAAGATGGGGTTTCCGGCATGCTCAAAGAGTGCCGCATGAACTCTTCTTATACCAACGGATTCTTCCCCTATGAACTCCTCCTCATATATCACCTTGAACCTGTCTCCCTTCTGCAGCCCGAAGAAGTCAATGGTCCAGGCGTAGATCTCGGACAGTTCGGCTGAGAGGTTCGGGTTTAGATTATTTTCTGTTGCCGCCTCCCACAGTGATGTGGTGATAGTCCCGGATGAGTAACGGAGCATCCGTATGATCTCTGCATCATAGCGGTAGACAGCCAGCGTATCCTTCAGGGAGAAGACATATGATACCTTCGGATCATGCGTGTAGATGAAGTAATCAGGCCGGCTGAGGGTGTCTTTGGTCAGCAGGACTGAATAGGTGCTTCCGGTACGTACTCTTCTCGGGTCAAAGGTCTCCCTGTTCTCACGGAGGAGAGTCTCTATAGTATCCCAGGGCACTCCATGGGCCGACAGAATTGAGGATATGAACTGGTTCCTCTTTACCTTACCTGTGATAATGTTATACGAATCTATGGGGATGCCAAAAAGCTT
>JBGSLG010000032.1:0-7508 GCA_041740815.1 Bacteroidales bacterium | reverse complement strand
CGGGGAGGCAACTTGAAACCGGAGCAGATCGGCTGACGCTGCAGGTTCCATATCGACCGGCACTGTCAGCACTCCGTTGGTCTTCTTGCCTTCAATATTGTAAAGTGCAATCTGCGGTAAGTCTTCTCCGCCATTGTATGAATCAACTTTCAGATACGCCGCTGGTTGCGTTACCTGCGCTGTCTGTCCATCGGAAGCGGTATATTCCACATACAATGTACCTTTTCCGGGTGTTGCGCCTGTCAGGATAGCCGATGATTCGCCGTCTGGTTGAACGGTGAACAGATTACCGGGTTCCACCCAAAACCTGAACGTTCCACCTTCAGGTTTTCCGGATGCTGATACATCTTTTTGTTCCCCCGCGCCGAGTTCAGAACAAGCGTAGAGTGTGACTTCCGGCTTTACAAGGTCAGGGACATCCATTTTTACAGCCACCGTTACGGATAGGTTATCGTCGTCGGAACTTCCGTTACGACTGCTTGTTTTAGAAATCTGTTTCCATGACCTGATCTCCGCATCTGTCAGCACAAAAATATACACCCCCGGGAATACCTGCTCCTCCGTCTCCATTGATACTGCCCATTGACTCAGGTTATTGCCAATAGCAGTGTAGGCTCTCAGGATGCCTCCTGTTGCAGTGCGTTCGAGTTCCGCCAGGTTGCCGAGCTGGTAGTAGCGTGCATTCTGCAAGAAGTTCTCGTTGTAGGGGATGTTGTTCCCCTTACGGAATGTGGCATCATCGGTTACTTTGGTGCGTGTACCCTGATCGGTGGTTTCAACAGTGGTTTCTACTCCGTCGGTTCCAAGAAAGCGTGTATAACTGCCATGGGTTCCGGAGCCTGCCTCGTCAATTTCGCTGGGATAGAATTTTACGATGGCACCGGGCTGAAGTTTAAGAAAAGCGCCCGGATCGAATTCCAGCGGCAGCTTCCTCTCCTCGGGTGTGTAGCCGCGTCCCCGCAGCGGTTCACTCCAGTTGGAGAGCGAGAACTTAACCACTCCTGAGTAACTCCATGATTCATCTGCATATTTGCCACTCTCTTCATAATTGACGATGAAGGCCGGTTTTCCGGGTTTGGGCTGGGCTAAGGCAGCCAGACTCAACGTCAGCAAAGCAAAAAGAACCGTAGATTTTTTCATATAATGAGGTACGTGAAAGTGTGCAGAACTAGTTTCCGATCAGCGGGGTCAGTGCCTTAATGTCATCCATATCAAATGCTTCCTCAAAAATTGTCTCGAAGGGGGTTTGCCCGCGATCTTTGGCTTCCCTGATTAATCCTCTCAAATATTCTTTATTTGTTACCGACCTGAAATAAATGAACTGGATTGCTGATTTCGGAAGGCTCCTGTCCCAGTATTCAGGATTGATCTTCATAATCTGCGGAGCCTTGGGATCTGTGCCTATCTCTGACATTGTGCAGCACATTCGTGCTGGTTTTTCTCTGTCCGAAACGGGGGTGGCTGCATAGTCAGCTTCAATAGTTTTCATCATAAAGTCCCTGTTATACTGGTTGGGTTCCTTCTTCCAGTGCTCACGTTTACAGTTGAATGCTTCATCAACAGTTACCTGCAGCCAGTAGGGGGACGGTCAGGATCATAAATCACATAACATTCACCGTCATAAACATCTATTCCGCTTTCAACGGTTTCTTTCTGACCGGGCACTGTGAAGAAATTTTCATCTCCCAGGAAGTCGCCCGACGAAAAGTGCCATCTGTTAGTATTTGGTTTTAGCTTATTGATTATCAAGGACCATTCAGGTGGCTCGATAGAACTAAAGGTTTCAGTCCCGTCATTATTGCGGTGCCACTCGCAAAACTCAAAGCTTATCCTTGAAGGTATTCCGTATCCGCCATTATCCTTACAACTGACATTATATATCCTTGCCCTGCCTTCAAATCCCCTTATGTCGCTCAGTACCGTATTTTGTCTTACCACACTGACCAGGTCGGTTATTCTTCCCAGGTTAGCCGTCATATCGGCCTTCGTGAAACCGCAGTCAGGGTCAGTGTAATCAGTCCTGTTCAGTATCTTGAACGTACCTGGTTTTTCGGTAAGTTGAGGGGATTCCTGGGCCCAGGCATACATTCCTGCACCAAGAAACAATATCAGCGGAATGATTCTTCTTTTCATTTTATTACAGATCATTTGCCTTTAAGTTCGTATTTTCCTGACCAGAGCTCTTTTGTGAAGAAATCAGTGTTTAAGTCAAGCCCTGTTTCCTTTTTTACCTTATCCACAGCATCTTTCTGAACCTGGGCGCCTGCCGGGTTTATTGTCTGATTTATATCACCTGACACAGAGCATCCTCTCTTTGTCGATGCCTCGAAGGAGGCGCTCCCTTCAGTGCCAACGCCATTGCTGAAATCCTGCGTCACCTTGGCGGAGAAGTCCGTTTCAAGACCCTTCGAGCCATAGCTGACCGAAGCACCTCCGGACACTGTGGTCTCCCCGTATTTTACTGATGAGTTTGCGCTGGCGGTGACAGAATAATCCTTAATGCCACTCTGGTCGCCGCTGATGCTGACCTGACCCCCTGCAGAGGCGCTGAAGTTTCCAACACTAACACCTGCATCGGCACCGGCCGTGACGCTGTAATCCTTTACCACACCGTTGCCGTCAGAGGATACCGATACTGACAGGTTCACATTGGCACTGACCTCCCCGTTTCCAACCTCCTTCTTGACTCCAACGCTCAGTCCTGCGTCACGGGTAGTGGCTCCGGTGAATTCGCTCGTGGTGCTTTTGTAGTTGAAACTTGCCGGCAGGTTAAATGTCTTCTGGAGCCATTCGGTGTTGACCTCCACCGTTGTTCGTGCACACGACGCCCTGACCTTAATCAGACCGAGCTGATATTCATCAACAAAATCATCCAGTTTCTTGAACAGCTGTGATGATTCAGGTATTTCCCCCGAGTCAAAAACCGCCTTTGCCTGCTTGTTACGTACCAGGCGGTCATTTTCCTCTTGCTCCATCGCCTTATCTTCTGCCTCACGGGCAGCGATGAGCTCTTCCGTGTTGCAACCGCAGTCACTCTCATCATGATACTTGAATGAACCGTGCGCTACCAGGACGGTATTGAGGTACATTGTAAGTGCCTGGTAAATCGAGTTACGCATGTCTGCCTCCTCCTTGCTTCTCACATCCGGATCGGAGATGAGTGCAATGTGGCGGATGACATCATAGTAATAAGCCTCAACATTTGGTTTGAAGCGCTGCATATATGTTGTTGCAACCACATTGGTGGCTGACCCGAAGGCAGTCTCCTGAACATTGTTTGCGGCATTGAAGAATCTGACATGTATGGCGTGGCCAATCAATGCCCATTCGGCTTCCCTGAAGGAGTTTCCTGACTCTCTGGCCTCCTTTTCTGCGGCCTCTTTCCTTTGTTCAAAATTTTCTTCCTCCGCTTTCCTGACCTTGATCAGTTCCTCCATCTTTCGGTTGCACTGTGCGATGATCTCCGTGACCTGGTCATATGTCCTCTTGTTCAGGCTGTGCAGGTAACCTGCATAAAGATGGTTCTTGCGGTTGTACACCGTGAAGTTCATCTTCTGCATTATGATGTTCATCGGATCGGCATAGTCGTCCGGGTTCATCTGCAGGATTATGTTGATCGGATCCAGTTTGCCGGCAATTGCTATGGTGGAGGCTGTGTTGCCAGTGGCAAGATCGAGTTTGGCTTTGTTGGCCTCCATCCTCATCTGAT
Source organism: Bacteroidales bacterium (assembly GCA_041740815.1). Classification (GTDB taxonomy): domain Bacteria; phylum Bacteroidota; class Bacteroidia; order Bacteroidales; family VadinHA17; genus SR-FBR-E99. The sequence goes on along the minus strand of JBGSLG010000032.1, from coordinate 3,799 downwards.
TTATCCTTTCAAGGAATTCTTCCTTGCCGGTTACCTTCACATTGGGATCCATGTCCTTATCCATGTACTTCTCCGGATTCCGGGCAACATCATCCATATCTACGCCCGGATCAATCTTCAGTCCCAGATCTGCAAGCCAGTCGAGCTGCCGGTTAGAGGATGAAGCGAATGATTTTAAGGAAAAGACCGAGAGCATCTCGGAGAAATCCTTTAAGGCGCTTACCCCTGGCGGCTCGCAGATTACCTTAAGCGTAGAGTATTGGGTAAGTTTCTTTATCGAAGGGGCCTGAAAGCTGCCAGCCGGGGGCAGGTGCTCTATAAAATACCTCATCTTGTTACGTTCGCTCTGGTCGAGCTGCGTAATGAAATCGGCGGAAGTCATCACAGGTTCAGCTGCCATTATCTCTATTCCTTTTTCGAACTTTTCTTCAGGAGCCTCGGGGGGCAGGTCAGCGTATTCATCGCTCTTCTCAAGACTCTTGTTCTTTTTGATAGGCAAACCGGTTACCATGGGCCTGTCAAGGTTGTCATCCTCCAGGATTGCAAGAGCCTTGTCCCTTTTGTTGAGAGCGATGAAGTATGCCGCCAGTCCCAGGGCTACATCCCACGACTCAGGCTTTATTTTACGTGCAACCATGAACAGCGACCGTGCCTCTTCAAGCTTGCCCAGGTCGATGCACAGGTTGCCCAGGTTAATTACCGGCACAAGACTTGCCTCGCTCCACAGGTCATCCTTCATTGATAGCTGTATGGCGTACAGGTAGGCCGATTCGGCATCGCGGCGATACGGTGCCAGTGCCTCGGGCGAGGGATTTTTTTCACATATCATCTCACCGGCTGACAGGATAGCCGCCCCCATATTGCCTGCTGCTGACGTGGAGGCGGGGTCAAGGGCAAATACTGCAGTTGCAATGGCGATGTTGTGATAAGGCCTGGGGAAGTTGTTGGTTGCCAGTGCCACCGCAAGGGAGAGCTCTTTTGCCCTTGGGCGGTTGGGACTCTGACCGTCGAACCGTGGCACCCAGTTGACTATTGCAGTATAATCGGAAAGATCTTCAGGCCGGAATTTCTGCCGTGCGATCCCGTTCATCTCAGCTGCCATCCCCAGCATGTATTCAACGGATGGGACACCGTTCGGGTCTGGCAGGATAAGAGACATTGCATTGAGTTCTGTCTCAACCGCAATGAGGGCCAGCCTTCTCTGCCCCTCATCGCGGCCGGAACCAAAAGGTGAGTAATCCGCTGCCGCTGTTGGTGATGACCGGGTAACAGGTGAGTATTGCGGTGACGGGGGTATTGGTACCAGGGTCTCCGGTGTATATACTGAAGATTCTGAACTTGTTTGCCCTGATGCCTGCTGCATCGCCTGGACCATCTCTGGTGGCAGTGTTACGCCTGGAGGAAGCATCTTTTTTATCTGCTCGAGGTCGAATCCCGGCGGTACATTTGCGGGTGGCTTCCCCGGCTTGTTCTGGGAAATACCCTGCAGACTGATTAAGACAGCCGCAGTAAGTATCAATAGCTGTTTCATTTTAATTCTTGCATCTCGTACACTGGCATCCTGCACCGTTTACATTTGTATGTTTCCATCCATCATTGTCATATGAGTAACTCACCATATTCCCGGGCTTTTGCTCTGACATTATCCTGCCCTGTATATCAAATGTAACTGAAGACAGTAATTCCCCCCCGGCTGAACTCGTCTCACTCCGCAGGATTCCGTTTTCATAGTATACTTTGCTGGTGCAGGTGAGATTGTCCATCTCCCCAATGCAGTTCCTCTCGTTTTTGGGGTTGCCGTTCAGATAATATTCCTTGCTCATACCCTGGGGAAAGCCATCTACAAAGTTGGTCTCGGACTGTACCTGGCCGCTACGGTAATATGTCACGCAGGGGCCACTCGGAATTCCGTCAACATAATGCTGTTCCATTACGAGGTTGCCGGAATCGCTGTATGACTTCAGGTACCCGTTCAGAACGCCGTCCTTCATAGTATACTTTCTTGAAACCTTTCCATTCGCATAATATTCTGTCTTTGGCCCGCTAAGCATGCCGGAGAAATCATCCTTTTTTTTGGTTGTGAAACTTACTCCCTCGCTGTAATAAACATGCCCGCCGCTGTCAGTTACATAGGCCCGGGCATAGTAGGTAGCACCGGCAAGGAGGTTTGTCGCCGATTCCGTGAATGAAACCTCAGTTGGGATGTCCCGGGCTTCGTCTTCAAAAGACTTCAGCGACGTGCCGGACTCCAGTGTCGGCGATCCGCTGGTGCCCCAGCATACCCCGAACCCGGTTACCCCTGCACCTTTTACAGAATATTCCAGTTTAGCCCGGCTCTCTGTGACCGAAGATACCTTCAGCCCTGTAACAGAGCAGGATGGCTGTACGTCGATCTGTTTTCCCCAATTCACCTCGGAGGGTCCGGACTGTTCACCTTCCGGGGCAAAAGACATCAGGGGCATGACGAGGGCAATGATAAAAAAGGATATACCAGCTCTCATTTTGGATGATAGTATTAGTGTTAAAGCACATTGTTGCATACCGGGTCCATAATGCCGGCGACCCGGTCAGACGGCCCGCAGATCAAAGCTTGATAAACTCGACCCTCCGGTTCAGCGCCTTGTTGGCGGGGGTATCATTGGGAGCCACAGGCTGGCCTTCGCCCATACCGTCGGTCTCGAGGCGGTCACCTTTGACACCGAACGATTTCACCAGTTCGTTCTTCACTGAAGCGGCGCGGCGTTTTGAGAGATCGAGGTTGGCGGCATCAGCGCCGTCGGTGTCTGTATGACCAATGATTTTGACTTTTACGTCAGGCACTTCATTAAGTATTGTGGCAATCTCCTTAAGTGTACCGTATGATTCGGGCTTAACAACATCTTTATTTACATCGAAATAGATTCCATAAGTGACCAGCTTGCCTTCGGTCATCAGCTTGTTGCGCATGTCGGGAGCGCCAACTGCAATACGGATGTTGCTTAACATGGCAGCGCCATATTCAAACCTGAGCCTGTCAGGCATTACACAACCTGTAGGAAATGCTTTGGGGAGATCTACAATCTTGTTCTGATCCTGGTACAGGCGAACTCTGGATTTCTGCACCCAGATAGCAATATGGTATTTCTGGTTCATCTTTTCCTTAAACTGTTCACCATCAACATAGCCGCCTAGTTTTAATTGCTCACATTCTTCCCCAAAAAGCCATGTACCGTAACCCGGCCTGCCGAAATATTCAACCCTAAACCAAAATCCTCCCTGCCCTGGTACCGTACCGTGGTCATATGCTTTTGCATTCTTTGCCTGCATCAGTCTCATATTCCACCCTGACATCCTCTCCCCTTCAAGACCTCCGATGGGAATTACATCGAACTCAATGGTATAGTTCTCCGGCAATTTAAGAAGGGCGTCAGTCCAGACACACTCATCCATCACAAATTTCATCCAGTTGCCCGGGTAGAGATTGGTGGTTACAACTTCCGCCGACCCATTGGTGTTCCACAGTGCCGGGAAGTCACCCACGGCATCCTGGCTGAAATCGTCATAAAAGATAACCTTCTCTCCGGGGATGAAGTCATATTTGGAATAACTCTGCAGGGAGGTCCCTGTCTGGGCCCCGGCCTTCTGGTCGCTCTTTCCCTGGGCCTGTCCCTCTGTGTTATCCTGGTTGCCGGTTGCCTGTCCTGAACCGTCATCAGTCTTGAGGCCGGCTGCGATGCTGTCCTCTGCTGTATCAAGAACCTTGTCGATGGCCTGGTCAGCCTTCTGGTTGAGCCGCCTGTTTACCTGCTGCTCAAGTTTT
>JBGSLG010000031.1:0-32150 GCA_041740815.1 Bacteroidales bacterium | reverse complement strand
GCAGTGGTGAAAGAATTGCGCAGCTGCCAGCGCCAGTCATTCCAGGATTCAGCATTTGCAAGAGGGAAGTAGCGGCGTATGAATTCCGAACTCCGGTTGCTAACTAAACGATCGTGGGATCCGATCTGCGGGAAGATCATGGTACCCGCGCCAGGTTCTTCGTCAGAAGAACAGCCCATGAGGCGGTCCTCAACATGAGTGACCGTTGCCTCTTTTCTGTTAGCGTTCATACTTCGGTAAAATGAATTACCTTTTTTTTCTGGTTGTTAATTATTCGTTTTAGTTATTAAAATGTTTCATAAAATTGTCGCTAAGTTATTAAATGCATAACCTGCGATAAATTCGCCGGACAAAAGATATTAACACGGTCATCTCATATGTTAGTACCTGTTTTTCAGTTTTATAACCTGCCCTGGAATGAGTTATTCACAGCCTGGTTACAGATCATAAAAATGATGCCCTGATTTTGAGGCGCAAACTTAAATCAAAATTTGATAAAAGGATATTTTTCAGACATTATTTTCAGGTTGTTTTCAACCATCTGATCACGCTGGGAAGCACACAGTTGAGTGCGTCCTGCATCCTCAGGTGTATTTATGACATAATCAATCAGTTTTTCCATCGTTATTGTTGCCAAATGTATCCTTGTATCAGAGCTTGCATAATAAACAAAGACCATGCCATTATTGTTCGCAATCCAGCCATTACTGAACACCACATTAGATACATCTCCAACTCTCTCTTCATCAAGTGGTTCCAGAAAGTGGCCTGAGGGTCTCTTTATCACTTTCCAGGGCTCTTCAAGTGAGGTCATAAAGAGGTATAGTGTGTAACGTAATCCGGCAGCCGTTCTCCTGACTCCGTGGGCCAGATGGATCCATCCAAATTCAGTCTTCAGCGGGGCTGGTCCCTGCCCGTTTTTTACCTCCTTAACGGTGTGATATTGCCTGGGGTCAACGAGAATCTCGGAACCCAGTACGGCATGTTCCATATTGTCGCAGAATCCTGCGGAGATTCCGCTGTCGCCAGTCTCGATGAAACCCGACTGCGGCCTGGTGTAAATCATGTATTTTCCGGCGACAAATTCGGGATGCAAAACGCAGTTTCTCTGCTGTGCGGCAGACGATCTCAGATCGTCAAGCCTCTCCCAGCGCTCCAGGTCCTTTGTCCTTGCTATCCCGCAACTCGCCAATGCTGCCGAGGAGTCGTCGGGCCTGCTGTTATCCTTTCGCTCTGCGCAGAAGAGGCCGTAGATCCAGCCATCCTCATGCCTGGTGAGCCGGATATCATATACGTTCATCTCGGGGTCAGAGGTGACAGGCATCACTATGGGGTGATCGCGGAAGCGCCAGTGGTCAATGCCATTGGGACTTTCTGCTATGGCAAAAAACGACTTCACGTCGAAGCCTTCCGTGCGCACAGCAAGGCAGTACTTTCCGTCATGCATTATAGCCCCTGCGTTGAAGGTGGTATTGATGCCCAGCCTCGTCATCAGGTGAGGGTTAGTTTTGTAGTCGAGGTCATACCTCCAGAACACCGGGGCGTGGTCTCGTGTGAGCACCGGATTTAGATACCTGTCATATATTCCGTTCCCGCCGATCTTTTTTTGATTTGGCCTGTTGATGAGCGCATTATGTTCATCATACAGCTTCTTTACCCCGGCATCAAACTCCTTCTCGGTCATAATTCCTTTTTACTTTTTGCGGAACAAATATAACGGATAACGCAAACGACTGTTCATGATTGTATTTAACCGCTTACAATTGTGCAAACTTTTATAAATTGCAGTCAGACCTAATCAGATTTCTCACATGAAAAACAGGATTATTTGTGCCTTATCCGGGCTTTTGATGCTGCTGGCATCATGCGGAACCGCTCCCTCAGCCAATGAATATATGGTTGTAGGGTATGTTGCCGGCTTCCGCGGATATGACTTCTCAGGGATCGATGCTGCGAAGCTTACACATATTAATTATGCCTTTGCCAACATCATTGACGGGGAGGTGATGTTCGGGAGCGAAAAGATAGACGACACCGAAATGAACAGTGATGACATCAGGGCTCTCGTGGCGCTGAAGGAGGTCAACCCTGAGCTGAAGGTATTGGTCTCCATAGGAGGATGGGGATGGTCAGGGAACTTCTCCGATGCTGCTCTCACCGACTCCTCCCGTACCCGTTTTGCCGTCAGCGCCGCAGCTTTTATCAGGGAGCATGCCCTTGACGGGATCGATCTCGACTGGGAGTATCCGAACCAGGTGGGGGCAGGCAACATCTACAGGCCTGAAGACGTGCATAATTTCACGCTGATGCTGGAATGCGTCAGGAAGCATATAGACTCGCTGGCCTCAGTGCAGGGACGCGAGGAGCATTACCTGCTGACAATCGCCACCGGGGCCGATGAGGTCTATGCCGCCAACACAGAGCTGGGGGAGATTGTGAAGTACCTCGATTTTGTCAATATCATGACCTATGACCTGCACAACGGGCTCACCTCGCAGACAGGGCATCATTCCAACCTGTATCTGTCCGGCTCTGATTCGCCCGACGGTGACGCCACGGTGAAGGCGGTGGATATACATCTCAGGGCTGGTATCAATCCGTCAAAGCTGAATATCGGTGTGCCGTTCTATGGCCGGATATGGAGAGGAGCGGAGCCTGTCAATAACGGGCTCTACCGCGAGGCTGCCACCACCGGCGCCGGTATGTCCTACACTGATGTTCTGAAGGCTGTCGCCGATCCCGCCTTCGTCAGGCATTATGATTCCTCCGCTGCAGCACCCTTCCTCTGGAATGAGCGCGACTCAGTATTCATATCTTATGATGATGAGGTCTCCATAGCGGCAAAGATGGAGTATGTGAAGTCCAAAGGGCTGGGCGGGGTGATGTTCTGGGAATACACCGAAGACGTTGACGGCATGCTTCTGAATGCCATTGTTGAGGGATTTAAGGGCAAATAGGTCCGTTGTCTTATATCTTATACGCTCCGTAACACCTGTTATCACTGCCGCCCCGGGCACCTCACAGGAAGCTGCGGCCCGGTTACGCCTAAGATTTTCAGATAAAGAAGAAGGCAACCCCTGCCACACTCAGGATGGCGCCGGCGATCTCCACCGCCGTTATCTTCTCCTTATATATCCATGCAGAGGGCGCCAGGATAAGTATAGGTACGATTGCCATGATTGTAGAGGCTATGCCAGCCTGGGTGAATTTCACTGAAAGCAGGGAGAAAGAGATACCCAGGAACGGGCCGAAGAAGGCCCCCAGCACCAGCGTCTTCATCGCCGGCACATTCCTTACAGCTGCCCATACATTTCCCCACCGGCGCAACAATGAGATGAGTATGACGAACCCGGCCAGCCCTGCAATGATCCTGATCTGGGTTGATGCAAAGGCATCATACTCCTGCATGCCGTACTTGCTCAGCACTATACCAAGTCCCTGCCCTATGGCACCTATGAAGGCAAAGAGCAATCCTGCCGTGCCGAATTTGATTGAAAGTCGTTCTCCCTTAACCGGTTTATTGAAGATGGCCAGGGCTATGCCAAGTATGACGATCACCATGCCGGCAACCTGCAAGAGGTTCAGTGACTCCCCGAGGATAAAATAACCAAATATCGCTGCCAGGGGAGGAGCGAGGGTCATAATAAGCATGGCAAACCTCGAGCCTATGAGAGGATATGAACGGAACAGGAAGTAATCGCCCAGCACCAGCCCCACAATCCCCGAGAGTCCCAGCCAGACCCAGTTGTGGGTTGAGGCATCGGAAGGAAAGAGCTGACCGCGAAAGATTAGAGTATAGATACTCAGGAAGATCATGGCAAGACTTAACCTTATTATGTTTACCGTGAGTGAACCGACCTTGCGGCTGGCCGACTCGAAAGCCAGCGCGGTGATGGTCCAGAAGACAGCCACGGCCAGCGCGGCAAACTCACCTATGTGAGAGGTAATGTATTCCATGTCCTGTTAAAATTATCAGGGCACAAAAATATACATTCGCCCTTTCCTTTTGCCCTTTTGCACGGCTTCCCTGAAAATTTTCCTTGCACGGGTCACCTCCAGTAATTAATATTTCTAATTTTGAGTAAACCTTAAACCCAAAACCCAATGGATGCAAAGACCAAGGCCATCATCTCACATCTCTTCGTTGTGGGCTGGATAATAGCGCTGATTATCAACTCGAGCAACAAGGAGGAGCTTGCCAGCTACTATATCAAGCAGAACCTCGGAATCATCATCCTGGCTATTGCTCTGAGGGTACTTAACGTGATACCTATTTTCGGCCCTGTCCTGTGGGTCCTGGGAGGGCTGCTGGTTTTCGCCTTCTGGCTGATGAGCCTGCTTTGGTCCATCCAGGGTGAGATGAAACCCATACCCCTGCTGGGCGAGAAGTTCCAGGAGTGGTTCAAGGGATTCTGATCCTGACTCCCTTACACAGCTTTTAACACCGGTGAAATAATTAACGGTGAAGCGCCGTTATCAGTAGCGCGGATGCAGGGTTTTCGTGGACTTTTGAACGTTAAAAAGTCTGTTATCTTTGCACGGGTTTCAGGTAATGGAATTAAAGGAGATAACGAATATACTTAAGGGGTTTGAACCTGTGGGTCTGGAGGGCATGACAGAGGTCAGGTACATGAACCGTGTTGACACCAAGTACCTCTTCCCGGTGAGCAGGCTTCCGGAGCTCCTTCAGAACATCATGCCGCTATACAAGACTCTTGAGATAGACATGCAGCGTGAGTTCCGCTATAAAACCGTATACTTTGACACCCCTGAGCTCCTTTTCTACAGTCAGCATGTGACTGGCAAACTCAACAGGGCGAAGGTAAGGATCAGAACCTATGAGACGAACGGGCTGACCTTCCTGGAGGTGAAACAGAAGTCGAACAAGGGTCGCACATCCAAATCAAGGATGGAAAAGGAACCGGGCGACATGAACCATATCCAGCAGTCGCGCGAATTCCTCACCGAGCTGATCTCAGCCAATGCAGGTGCCCTGAAGGCAGTCGTCAACACCGGTTTCACCCGCATCACGCTTGTGAACCTGGGCAAAGCAGAGAGGATTACAATAGATTATAATATCTCGTGGAACAACCTGAAGGGCGACTGTGTGGAGATACCTTTCCTCGCTATTGCGGAGATAAAGAGCGAGAAGTCAACCTCGCTATCCCCCTTTTTCCAGCAGCTCAAACACCTGGGGATCCGCAGCACGGGCTTCAGCAAGTATGCGATGGGCATGGCCCTGGTGAACGGGGCACCGAAACAGAATAGCTTAAAACCGAAATTTTTACTTCTAAACAGGATAAAGGATGAATATTACAGGAATGGGACTGCCTGACGGCAACGCCGCAGTGACGGCATCGGAATTGTTCAGCTTCACCGGGTTGCCTGAGTTGCTGATACGCTTCGGCATCAACCTTGCCGTCATTATCATCCTGGTGCGATGGCTCTATTATTCCACCACCAGGAGAAAAGATTATCTCTTTACATATATTCTCATATCCACTGTGGTATTCCTGCTCTGCTACCTGCTTGAGAGCGTCAGCCTTCAGATCGGGTTTGCACTTGGACTGTTTGCCATCTTCGGGATAATCAGGTACAGGACCAATCCCATGCCTATCAAGGAAATGACCTACCTGTTCCTTGTAATCGGCGTCTCCGTCATCAACGCCCTCACGTCCGGTACCAGCCTGTTTGAGATATTGTTCGCAAATATTGCTGTGATCCTGATCACCTTCGGACTTGAAAAGATGTGGCTCCTCAGGCACATTTCCTCAAAGACGATTGTCTATGAAAAGATAAATCTGATCGTACCCGAAAAATATGACGAGATGATCGCCGACCTCCGGCTGCGGACGGGCATTCAGGATATCAGGAAGGTAGAGATAGGAGCCATCAATTTCCTGAAGGACACCTGCCGGATGATAATTTATTATGAAGACAAGGGACGTTCAATCAACCTCGCAGACCAGAACGGTTTCATAAAACCAGACGACAATGACGATGATTAGAAGGAGCCTGGCAATAATAGCGGCAGTATTGCTATCCTCGGTGCTTGCCGGACAGGATACAGATTACGGGATATGGTACGAGGTCAAGGCCGACAAGGATATATGGAAGGGACTGCGGTTCGATCTTGAGACAAGCGTCAGGACGGATCAGAATGCATCGAGGATAGAGACTATCTATCTCGAGCCAGGGCTGCGGTACAAGTTCAACGACTTCCTGTCTGCCGGCGTTTATTACCGGTTCACAGAGCAGCTTGAGAAGGATGATCAGTTTCATATACGCCACCGCTGGTTCGCACAGATCAAGGGGACAGCCCCTTCGTTTTACCGGTTCACACTGGCGGTGAGGTACCGCATCCAGCAGCAGTTCAAGACCTATATTGAAGACCCGGAAGATGAGGTGCCGGTATGGTATCAGCGTGTGAGGTTCGAGCTTGGTTATAACATCAGGGGGATCCCGTTAATGCCTTATTTCAATACGGAACTGCATGGCCTGCTCTCGGAGTCCAACGAATACACTGCAGACAAGTGGCGTTCGATGGTCGGGATAGAGTATACCCTCAACAAGAAGCATACCTTCGGCATAGAATACATCTACAATGAGAGCAGGGTGACAAAGCCTGCATACACGAACCTGATCGGACTCACCTATTCGGTAAGCCTGTAAGGATCGGATGGCTCTTTTCAGGGTGCATTCAGCCTCTCCTCATTCATAATCCTTTATATTTGCGGAACTTTTTCCAGCCGCAGGCTGTTGTAATACAAAAAACTGAAGAGACATGACTAAGTGGACTGCTGAACTAATAGGGGATCTTAAAGGCAAAATGGTGATTGTCACCGGCGGGGCGAGCGGGATAGGCTTTTCCGCCTCGGAGGTGCTTGCCTCAAGGGGAGCTGACCTGGTCATTGCCGTGAGGAACACCGTGAAGGGGGAGAAGGAAGCAGAAAGGATCAGGGCGAAGCAGGCGGCTTCATCCGTCACTGTGATGCATCTCGACCTGGGCGATCTTGCATCTGTTAAGCAGTTTGCCACGGAGTTCAGCAGCCGGTTTGACAGGCTTGACCTGCTCATCAACAATGCGGGAGTGATGGTGCCGCCCCATACGAAGACAAAGGACGGTTTTGAGCTTCAGTTCGGGACGAACCATCTCGGCCATTTTGCACTAACCGCTCATCTTCTGCCGATGGTTATGGCCACCCCTCTCTCGAGGATTGTCACCGTCAGCAGTATAGCAGCACGCAGGGCGAAGATCAACTTCGCGAATCTCGACGGATCAAAGGGCTACAGCCCGATGCCCTTTTACCGTCAGTCCAAGCTTTCTAACCTGCTCTTCGCCATTGAGCTGCAGAACCGGCTGGAGCGGGCTGGGTCATCCGCTATCAGTGTGGCTTGCCACCCTGGCATCAGTGTCACCAACCTGCTGTCACGCGGTTCAGGCAAAGAGACCGGTGCGGTCATGAAATGGATCATGGGCATCGTGGCACAACCTGCAGACAGGGGAGCTCTGCCTACGCTCTATGCTGCTACCCATCCCGATCTCCGTGGCGGAGAATATATCGGTCCTGACGGTCCAGGCAACACCAAGGGCTATCCCGTGCTTAACAGTGATCCCGCAAAGCTCTTTGATCAGGCGCTGGCGACACGGCTCTGGGATGTCTCCGAGAAGCTCACAGGGGTGAGGTTTCCAATCTGATCAGTCCACAGTCTTCAGTCAACAATCTTCAGTCATTCAATAAGTTAAAGACTGCCGGCTGAGGACTGCCGACTGCTGACTTTTGTAACTCACTATCGCCTATTGCCTAATGTCTGATTTGACTGCCGACTGAAGACTGCTGACTGCCGACTGGATTGTGGAACCCCCGTTGAACAATTTCCATTGTCTTGTTGTTCTAAGCACATGATGAACAAATATTGAACAAAACAGAGAATAATATCATGGAAACTATCAAATGGGCAATAGACCCTTCGCACAGTGAGATTCAGTTTAAGGTTAAGCACCTGATGATCACAACAGTTACCGGAAGCTTCAAGGAGTTCACCTCGGAGGTCGAGACTCAGGATAATGATTTTACTACTGCTAAGATTAAGTTTCAGGCTGCCACAGCATCGGTTTTCACCAATTCTGATCAGAGAGACGAACATCTCAAGAGTGCCGATTTCTTTAATATTGAGAATTTTCCCGTTTTAAAGTTCGAATCCACTTCCCTTGAGAAAATTGATGATGAAAACTTTACTCTTAATGGCAAACTGACCATCAGGGATGTCACCAGGCCCGTGAAACTCGATGTAGAAGTTGGTGGGATAGGAAAGGATCCGTGGGGCAATCTCAAGGCCGGTTTCAGCATCACCGGCAAGATCAACCGCAAGGAGTGGGGTCTGAACTGGAATGCAGCACTTGAAAGCGGCGGTGTGCTTGTCAGCGAAGATGTGCGCATCTTCTGCGAGGTACAGTACGCAAAGCAGGCCTGATCCTGATATCATAAGATATTTTATTCCCGTTTTAAAGATTACATATTTGTAAAGCCGGAGGCCCTGATCAGTCTCCGGTTTTTTATTCTACGGATTTGCGTTTTCTGTCAGGTGTGTAAAAGACTGAGAAATTTAACTTGCACCCATACACGTGCACTCGCTCCCAATATAATTTCTGCGCTGAATTGCATTACCCATCATAGTTTTGTACAGTGATATTGAATATCAAACATTTTATGACTCTTAACGTTTAAACATAAAATGTTCCATCGAAAAAAAGCCTTTTATCATATGAAATACTTGAAAATCCTGTTGCTTCTGCTACTTCCATTAACGGCATGCAACAAAAACGATGATGACCAACCTGATTATACTATGTACTTTCCTTCAGATAATGAATGGGAGACAAGAACATTATCCAGTTTGGGGTGGAATGAAAGTGCTGTTCAACCTCTAAAAGATTATTTAATTCAAAAAAATACAAGGTCTTTTATGATCCTTGTCAATGGACGAATTGTAATGGAGGAGTACTTTAACGGACATACTCCAACCACTACCTGGCAATGGAACAGCGCCGGAAAGACCTTGGTGTCAACCACAACCCTCATAACACAGCAGGAAGGATTGCTGGAGATTAACAATAAAGTATCTGATTATCTGGGTACAGGGTGGACAAGTGAACCAACTGAGAAAGAGAATTTGATAACAGTGAAACATCTGTTGTCAATGACCTCCGGTATCAATGATGAATCCAATCTCGTAATAAAATCAAACTTAACATATCTTGCAGACGCCGGGACCAGGTGGTCGTACCATAATGTTTTTCAGGTATTGATGGATGTTATTGCTGATGCCGGCAATCAGGATTTTGAAACCTACTTCAATAACAAATTAAAGGCCAAAATCGGGATGGACGGATTCTGGGAAAACGGACTGATATTTAAAATTTATCACAGTAATACGCGCAGTATGGCAAGGTTTGGACTGCTGGCGCTTAATAAGGGGAAATGGAAGAACGAACAAATATTGAATGAATCAGAGTTCATTGCAAGTATAAGTACTTCACAAAGTATCAATCCGTCTTACGGATTCTTCTGGTGGTTAAATGGTAAGACGAGTTTTATGATTCCGGGGTCTCAGACTGTTTATCAGGGCCCCCTGGTACCTGATGCTCCAGCAGATATGTTTGCAGCCATGGGGGCAGAAGATCAACGCATTTATGTAATCCCCGGCAAAAACATGGTTGTTGTAAGAATGGGGGATGCATCTGATCCTCAGAATCCAACTTTTGCTCTTTCGGGTTTTGACAATGAACTTTGGGGAAAAATAAATGCTGTGATAAATACGAAATAGCATACTGAAAAAGAAAACAGTAAACCCTTGAAATGAGTATTTATAAAACCGTGTATACAACGGTCATTAGTCAGGAGAGCATTTTCTTAAAACCTTGGAAGTTTGGTGGCTGAATGAACAAAACCGGGTCAGAATTACTTATTTAAGAAATTGCAAATACCAGGGAGGATGACATATGAGCGAAATTAAGACCAAACCCAGCAATCTGGATATTGATAAGTTTCTGTTGACCGTGGAACCGGAAAAGAAACGCGCAGACAGCATTCAACTGAAGAAACTGTTTGACAGCGTAGTACAGGAAAAAGCTTCCCTGTGGAACAACAATATGATCGGATATGGCTCTTATCACTATAAGTCCGAACGCAGTAGTCAGGAAGGCGATTGGCCATTAACCGGGTTCTCTCCCCGGAAGCAGTACATTGCTGTATACATTATGTCGGGAGTTAACAATTACAAAGACCTCCTTGACAAACTCGGCAAATACAAGATGAGTTCAGGATCATGTATTTATGTCAATAAACTGGAGGATATCAGCCTTGATATACTGGGACAAATAATCTCATCCTCGGTATCGGATATGAAGAAATTATACAAGGTTGATTAAGTATTCCGTCGTCCAGGAAAACCAGCCTGAGAGGGTGTCCGCCCGATCCGGTATCTCCCTGTGATCCAATAAGTTTTCTCTTTTTGACTTGAAACATTCTCCAATTAGTAATGCCTGATCCTGCATTTTGCCTGCATTCAAAGAGGAGCTATAACAATGAACTTTTTTTTCTCCTGTTGGTTTCTAAAAAGACAATAATTGATAAAACCGACAGCCTCAGTAATTATCCCCGAAACAACCAATTGCCCGGAGGTTTAATCAATTAATATTTGATAAACCGTTAATAGCGAAAACTATGAGAAACCTGAAACGCACTTTCGTAATTTATGCTTCCGCATTGTTATTAACTTCATATTTAATTGGTTGCGAAAAAGATGGCGCTCCATCAGACTCAAAATCAATCGAGGGATTGTTGTATTACTTTACTGATGAAGCAAATCAGGAAATCAGGGTAGTTGATATCGACGCATCCACCCCGTTCAGGCGAAGTTTTATTTTGTCCGACGATAATACGCTTGAGGACATTGCCCTGGAACGGGACTATCTTGTACTGAAAGTTTACCGGCCATCGACAGTTAGTCCGATGGCATCAAGAAAAGGTCTTTTACTCAAATCAAAAGTCATTGAAAACAATTGGCTCTATGTAACAAATAATCCGTTTATAGGCCTTACCGGGACCAGTGATGATGGATGGTGGGAGGCAAGTGAGTTTTCAAATGATGCCACCGGATTTGTTTTTCATAAAACTGGTGTAATTAACGGTGAGGATGAATTTGCAATTGAAAGTTTAGCATATCCGGGCAGATATTTTTCACACAGCGGACATCCGATTCAGGGAACCAATTTGCTGTACCTGGAGGAATATGATGAGCCTGATAACGCGCCCAAATTCAGACTCTACAGAACCGAATCAACCTTTCTGGAAGGTAATCCTAACGTCCCGGTTGATGCTCAGTATGCATGGTAATTGCTCAGATTAAGGTGAGCGGCAAAGAAATTTAAGATTTCAATAGGGTAAAGCCGGTTTGGCGGATCATATACAGGATGATCCGCCATTTTAATATAATCGCTATGAGAAAAATCTATCTTCTGTTTGCACTTTCTGTAATAGTTTCAGCATCGTGCTGTATTGAAACTGAACCATAGACCTTCTATGGTTGTTTACTATCGTCCAAACTAAACAAAAATCCACATGGAAACAATCACGATTAATTACTGGGCTGTCGCTGTTGGAGCTGTTCTCTCTATGGTAATAGGGGCAATCTGGTACGGTCCGATATTCGGTAAGAAATGGGCAGAGATACTCGGAGCTGACATGTCTGACCCGGAAACCAAAAAGAAAATGCAGAAAACGGCTGGTCCGCTCTATCTTGCTCAGTTCATCATGACCCTGTTTCAGGTCCTGGTGCTGGCACACCTCGTTGCTGACACAAAGATTGCCGGTGGAGTTGAGAGGTCACTATGGATCTGGGCGGCTTTCGTGATACCGACACTCGCAGGTGCTGTTATGTGGACCAATGAGACAGGAAAATTTAAATGGACACGCTTTCTTATACAAGGCGGATATCAACTGATTCTCTTTGTTGTTTTCGGTCTGCTTCTTCAGTACTGGAAGTAACGGCCTCCCGGATTAATAGTATTCTGCCAGTCTATTCCATTCTGGTCCTAAAATTCCGGACCACTGCCTATTGCCTACTGCCCACTGCCTAAAAAATAAGCGTCAGTGCTGCATACTTGACCATTAATCCCAGCACTGTGCATATGACAGTATCCCTGATCCGGTGGCGAATCATGCCGGCTGCAAGCGAGATAACCGGTGAGGAGAGGGGCAGGGCATTGAATATTAAGATCGTGAGATTGCCGTACTTCTCTATCTTGGCCTCGGCCTTCTCGTAACGCTTCCGGCCTATAAAATTATCGATGAACTTATTGCTCACCAGTACCCCGATCGCGTAATCTATCGATTGAGAGAAGAGCGCCGTACTGATAGCCACAACATTCAGGGCCAAAATGCTGATATCGCCCTGCATGTAATAGACGAATGCCACCTCCACCGGCATGAACAGGAAGAACAGATATCCGCAGGCGTTCACGATTGCAAACGAAAGCATCCCCTCATCGCGCGAACCGTAATATATGTCGCGCCCCATAGTCATTGATGCAAT
This sequence comes from Bacteroidales bacterium, assembly GCA_041740815.1. Taxonomy (GTDB): domain Bacteria; phylum Bacteroidota; class Bacteroidia; order Bacteroidales; family VadinHA17; genus SR-FBR-E99. The sequence goes on along the minus strand of JBGSLG010000031.1, from coordinate 19,553 downwards.
TGTAATTGCAGCAGCCACAAGCAGTACTGCAATTATGACACGTGTGATCTGGGCGCGGGTTCTTATGGGCATCACCAGCTCCTGAAGGGTTTGACAGACAGGAAGGCGTTGTAATATTTAGGGTCGCGTGAAACCTCCTCACCAAGCCACGGAGGACGATCAAAGGGCTCATCTACGGCCTTAAGCTCTATCTCAGCCATTACCAGCCCCTCATTCTCACCGTGAAATACATCCACTTCGAAGAGATGGCCCCTGTAATGAACCAGATGCCTGGTCTTCTCAACAGGGAATGGCTCGCACAGTTCCAAAAGCTCCCTGGCCTCCTCAACAGGTATTACCTTCTCCCACTCATACCTGTCTATACCTGAGTCTCCTGCCTTACCCTTGATCGTAATGAAACCCCTGTCGCCCCGAATGCGCACCCTGACGGTTCGCTCCGGCACTGAAGTAAGGTAGCCCTGAACAATCTCAGTGGATTCAGTGGCCTCCGGGATGAATCCCATGCCACGCACAAGAAACTTTCTCTCTATCTCTGTTGACATATTATGAAAATAAAGATACTCGATAAGATTAAAAAAGAAAGGATGAAGAATTTTTTTTGCGTTTTTCCTTGTTTTCTGTTTTTTGTGTATTTTAGCACCCGAAATGAATAGATCATTTGCAACATACAGCTATTCTTTATACTTTTTCTTTTACCGTCAGGAAAGAGGGGCTGAGTAGTTGTATATCTCTAATAAAGATTAAGACATATGATGAAGGCAGTCCCGCAGAGAGCGGGATTTTTTTTTATATGAAACGAAAGAATGAAAACAGGAGTTGAGAGTATAAGTGTGGCGATCCAGGGAGTAAGGGGATCATTTCATGAGATAGCAGCGATTGAATATTTCAGCGGGAAGGCGATCAGTACCCTGCCGTGCGATTCCTTTACAGAGCTCTTTCACCTTCTTACCGGAGGCAAGGCTGATTATGGCATCGTCGCCTTTGAGAACTCAGTTGCCGGCAGCCTTCTTCCAAACTACGAGCTCCTCCGTAAGTCGCACCTGCCGGTGCAAGGGGAGATCTACCTCCGCGTCATTCAGAATCTGATAGCCCTCCCCGGGCAGCAACTTTCCGATCTGACGGAAATACACTCGCACCCCATGGCCATACAGCAGTGCAATGTCTTCCTTGACAAGATGAGGAAGAATGGTGTGAAAGTGGTGGAAACAGTCGATACCGCCCTGAGTGCCAGGCTGATCAGTGAGGAGAAGCAGTACGGTATAGGCGCCATCGCCAGCAGCAGCGCTGCGGCGATGTACAACCTGAGCATCATCAAAAAGGAGATCGAGGCTGACCGGCAGAATTTCACGCGGTTCCTGATAATCTCAGGGAGCAGGAACAGAGTACCGGATTCCGGTATTGACAGCCGCCCCGACAAGGCGATGGTCTGCTTCTCGCTTCCTCACATGGTCGGATCTCTGTCGCAGGTTTTGTCAGTGCTTGCCTTCTACCAGGTCAGCCTTACAAAGATCCAGTCGCTGCCCATTGTAGGCAAACCCTGGGAATACCTGTTTCATATAGACCTGGTTTATACGGATTTTCAAAGGTACCGCATGGCTCTCGATGCCATCCGCCCGCTGACCGAGGGCCTCGAGATAGTTGGAGAGTTCAGGCAGGGAGCAATGCCCTACGCCACCGTGCAGAATTAATTATAATTGAAAACTTGCAGGATATGGATAAACCTCAGATAAAAGCAGCTGCGCGCACGGAACTGGTAAGTGAGTATTACTTCTCTACCAAGCTGGCTGAGATAGCCCGGATGAGACAGCAGGGCATTGATGTTATCAGCCTCGGGATCGGGAGTCCTGACATGCCGCCTGCATCCAACGTGATTGAGGCTCTCGCCAGGAATGCCTCTGACAGCCGCAATCACGGCTACCAGAGTTATCGGGGGATACCCTCGCTCAGGCATGCCTTTGCAGATTGGTACCTTAATTATTTCACTGTTGCGTTCGATGCTGAGAAGGAGATATTGCCGCTGATAGGTTCCAAGGAGGGTATAATGCATATCAGCATGGCGTTCCTCGACCCGGGTGACGAGGTCCTGGTCCCTGACCCCGGTTACCCGGCTTACGGTGCTGCCGCGAAGCTGGCCGGGGGGAGTGTAAGAACCTATGACCTTACAGAAGCGAGTGGATGGATGCCTGATATTGAGGCCATCGAAGCCTCGGGAATAGAAAAGGTCAAACTGATGTGGATCAATTACCCGCACATGCCTACCGGCACGAAAGCTACGCCCGAACTCTTTGAACGGCTGGTAGCCTTTGCCCGGAAGCATGGGATCCTCCTGTGCAATGACAATCCGTACAGTTTCATACTCAATACCAATCACCTTAGTCTCTTCTCCGTGCCGCGGGCCCGTGATGTGGCCCTTGAGCTTAACTCCCTGAGCAAATCGCATAACATGGCAGGGTGGAGGATAGGGATGGTTGCCGGAAACAGTACCTTCATCAACGCTGTTCTTAAGGTGAAGAGCAACATGGATTCGGGTATGTTCCAGCCGCTTCAGGCTGCAGCCGCTGAGGCGCTGGCGGCGCCGGAGGAGTGGTATGCAGCGCTCAACGCCACTTACCTCCGGCGCCGTAAAAAGGCCGCGGAGATAATGAACGCACTGGGTTGCACATTCGACCCGGCGCAGTCGGGACTGTTTCTCTGGGGCAGAATACCGGAGCACTACAGCGATGCAATCGGCCTTACGGAAGAACTCCTCCATCAAAAGCATCTCTTCATTACTCCCGGAAACGTCTTCGGCAACAACGGGGCGAGGTACATAAGGATATCGCTCTGCGCCCCGGAAGAGGTTCTGCAGGCAGCTCTTGAACGTGTCATAATACATTAAATATCAATAATATATAAAATTAACTTAAAATCATATGTCCGCAAATATCTGCATGGTAGGATTGGGCCTCATAGGAGGATCCATGGCACGGAGCCTCAGGCTCAACGGTTTCTCGGGCCGTATTCACGGTGTTGAGAGCAATCCACATCACTGCACCATTGCAATGTACCGGGGACTGGCCGATGAGTTCCTTCCGCTGGAGGAAGCGGTGGAGAAATCGGATATCATTATCCTGTCGGCACCCGTGGATGTCAACTGCAGGCTGTTGCCGAGGGTTTTGGATATGATCGGCGGAACCGGCAAGGTGGTCACCGATATGGGATCGACAAAGGCAGACATAGCCGCCTCGGTGGCAGGACACCCTGCTCGTGGCAGGTACGTTTCGGCTCATCCCCTGGCAGGAACAGAGAACTCCGGCCCGGCAGCAGCCCTCGACAAGCTCTTCTTCGACAAGGTGGCAATAATATGCGACCCTGAGAAGAGCGATGAGGATGCGCTCGAGCTAATCACCGCCCTGTTGCAGTCGTTCAACATGCGGATACAGTATATGAACTCCTCTGAACATGACGTCCATGTGGCGTATGTATCTCATATATCGCACATCACCTCATTCGCCCTTGCGCTCTGCGTGCTGGACAAGGAGAAGGACTACAAGAACATCATGTCGCTGGCGGCAGGAGGCTTTGAGAGCACGGTACGCCTCTCCAAGAGCAGCGGCGACACCTGGGCACCGATCTTCATCGGCAACTCCGGGCCGATACTGGAGGTGATTGATACTTACATCGAGAAGATGCGTCTGTTCAAGACACATATTAGCAACGGCGATGGCGCCGCCCTGAGGCAGATAATGAAATCTGCAAACGAGATAGGATTGATACTTAAATAAACACTGACCATAACATGAACAAACAGAATAAGCAAACAGCAAATAACAGGCTGGACATAATCCCGATAGAGGAGTGGCCTATCTACAGGCAACGGCCCCTGGTCATTGCCGGTCCCTGCAGCGCAGAGAGCGAAGAGCAGGTGATGAAGACAGCTGAACAACTTGCAGCATCAGGAAGGGTTGACCTTTTCCGTGCCGGTATCTGGAAGCCGCGTACCCGTCCCGATCAGTTCGAGGGTGTGGGCTCGGTGGGTCTGGCCTGGCTCAGGCGTGTCAGGGAGGAATTCAAGCTCCCCGTCTCCGTGGAGGTGGCCAATGAGAAGCATGTCTACGAAGCCCTCAAGCATGGCGTGGATGCCGTGTGGATCGGCGCACGTACCAGCGTTAATCCATTTGCACTCCAGGAGATAGCCAACGCCCTTAAAGGGGCCGATGTGATGGTGCTGGTAAAGAACCCCATCAATCCTGACCTCGAGCTCTGGATAGGGGCTATTGAGCGTATCAGCAAGGCAGGCATTAAGCGTCTTGCGGCCGTCCACCGCGGGTTTTCATCCTGGGAGAAGAGCTCATTCCGTAACCAGCCGAGATGGCAGATACCTGTGGAGCTGCGTCAGCGCATGCCGTACCTGGGACTCATCTGCGACCCGAGTCACATCGGGGGCGACAGGGCGTTCATCGGCGACCTGTCGCAGAAGGCGATGGACCTGAACTATGACGGTCTGATGATAGAGACACACATCGATCCCTCAGTTGCACTGAGTGATAAAAAACAGCAGGTCACCCCCTCCGGGCTTATTGAGATACTCGACAGCCTCATCCTCAGGTCACCGACAACGGATAACCCCGAGTTCCTCGAGACAATCGATGACCTCCGAAGCCAGATAGACGTCTATGACAACCTCCTGCTGGATATCCTCGAGAGCCGAATGCAGGTTGCAGAGACCATAGGTAAATTCAAGAAGGAGCATAACATCACCATCCTTCAGAGCAGCAGGTGGAAAGAGGTTGTGGGCAATGCGGTGGACAAAGGGGTCAGGAAGGGGTTGACACCCGAATTCATTCATACTATTCTGGAGGCCATCCACCAGGAATCGATCACCCACCAGATGAAAGTGATGAAAGAAGACTAAATTAGTATCCCGGAAAGCAGTTCCAAACACACAACAGAGACCATTCAATGAATATCACCGTTCGTTCCTCTGCCCTTAAAGGAAAGATTGAGGCGCCGCCAAGCAAGAGCCTGACCCAGAGGGCCATAGCAGCAGGCCTGCTGGCACGTGGCACAACGGTGATCCATGCCCCCTCTTTCTGCAACGACTCCCTTGCCGCGATCAGGATGGCCTGGGCACTCGGAGCCACGGTCTCAACAGAGGGCCGCATCATCACCGTTATGCATGGGTCCCCGACAGCCTCGCCCGTGACACTGCACTGCGGGGAGTCAGGGCTGGCCCTCCGCATGTTCTCGCCGGTGGCGGCGCTGCTTTCTGATGAGGTTACCATGACCGGCGAGGGATCACTGCTCAGGAGACCTGTAAAGATGATCAGCGAGGCTCTGAGCCAGCTGGGGGTGACAGTGATGACGAACGACGGCTATCTGCCATTGACACTTAGCGGCAGGCTCAGGGGAGGCCGGCTGGCAATAGACGGATCAACGGGGTCACAGCTTCTTACAGGACTTCTCATGGCGCTGCCGCTGGTGCGTGAGGAGAGTCATATAGAGGTTACCGACCTGAGGAGCAGGCCATATATCAGCCTGACTCTTAAATTACTGGAGCATTTCGGCATCAGGATTAAGAGCACAGGCTTCAGTAGATTCGTCATTCCGGGAAACCAGTCGTACCGCCCCCGCGAATATCGGGTTGAAGGCGACTGGAGCGGGGCGGCGTTCCTGCTTGTAGCCGGTGCGCTGGCAGCAGCCAAGGGGGAGGAGGTCACGGTCAGTAACCTGGAAATCAGCAGCATGCAGGCCGACAAAGCCATCATGCAGGCACTGGAGGATGCCGGTGCTCGGATGACGGTCTCCGCGGCAGGAATCAGTACCGCAAGGTCTGAGCTAAGAGCTTTCGCTATTGATGCCACCGACTGTCCTGATCTGTTCCCGCCGCTGGCGGCGCTGGCTTCATGTTGCAGCGGGACAAGCCGTATACGGGGTGTACGCCGGCTGACACACAAGGAAAGTGACAGGGGCGGGGCAATCAGCGAGGTTCTGGCTGCTATGAATATCCGATCGGGCATCGAGGGCGACGAGATGCTGATCACAGGCGGAGAGATAAGCGGGTCACAGGTCTCATCACATAACGACCATCGCATCGCCATGATGGCAGCCGTGATGGCCCTCAGAGCCACCGGCGAGGTGACAATAGAGGCTGCAGAGGCGGTGGACAAATCCTTCCCCGACTTCTTCAAAACACTTTCCCTGGCCGGCGCCAAAGTTGACTGGCCCATGTAACCGCGAGGCAGACGCGCTTTCCGTCAGGTGCATAAAGAATTGAAATGCCAAACGACTGCTGATTTGGGAAATAGTCTTAAATTGAACCAGGTTTAACGGTCAGCAGAATGAATTTACCATTTACTTTTGATGAGTTTCTGGCAATGCTGGAGCGGTTCAACACCGCCTGGTGGCCGGTGCATCTGATTATGTATGCACTGGCGGTTGCCGCCATCTACTTCGCCGTCAGGAAGACCCGCTATTCCGGTAAAGTAGTTACCGGGATACTTGTATTTTTCTGGATCTGGGTAGGTACAGTCTTTAACCTGCTTTACTTCAGCAAGCTGTACCCCATGGCATACCTTTTCGTGGTGCTGTTTATCCTTGAAGGCATCATACTGGCATGGACAGGTCTTTTCAGGAACAGTCTCACATTCAGGGTAAGGGCAGATCTCTTCGGTTTGGTGGGAGGGATTCTGATCATCTATGCTCTTATAGGTTACCCGTTGATTGCGAATTTCACTGGCAGGGACTATCCTCATCTGCTCCTGACAGGCATGATGCCATGCCCGACAGCCATCTTCACACTGGGATTGCTCCTGTGGACTGAAAAACCATTACCAAAAATGGTTCCCGTAATTCCGGTAATTTACGCCTTAACCGGCTTCGTTCCTGTTAAACTGGGAGTTGTTGAAGACATCGGTTTGATTGCGGCAGGCATTGTGACCGGATTCCTTCTTGTATTCCGGGACCGGCGATCATGGCAGAACAAAGGAGAAACCAGAAAACCTATTGAGCAAATAAATTAAGTATCTTTTCTTCCTGAAATGTTAATCAAACATTCAGGTTAACCATGTCTGTCTCATCCATTATTCTCATTGTCGCAGCCGGAGTGGCGCTGCTGTTGGTGCTGGTGCTGAAGGCCAGGATTAGCGCCTTCATATCACTTCTGATCACAGCGATCTTTGTTGGAATCCTTGCCGGCATGCCCCTGAAGGAGGTGACGGCAGCCATCCAGAAGGGGATGGGTGAGACACTTGGTTTCATTGCCGTGGTTGTGGGCCTGGGTGCGATCTTCGGGCAGATCCTCGAAAGCTCCGGAGGAGCTCATGCCCTGGCAAATTACCTGCTTAAGAAATTCGGGCAGGGAAGGGCATCATGGGCAATGATGCTTACCGGTTTCATTGTCGCAATCCCGGTCTTCTTCGACGTCGGTCTGATAATTTTCATCCCGATCATCTATGCCCTGGGCAGGGATACCGGCAAATCACTCCTTTACTACGGAATTCCTCTTCTGGCAGGATTGGCAGTAGCTCACAGCTTCATTCCTCCTACGCCAGGGCCCGTAGCCGTCTCAGAGATAATTGGAGCAGACCTTGGATGGGTGATCGTGCTTGGTCTGATGCTGGGGCTGCCCACGGCAGTCATTGCAGGACCGCTATTCGGAAGATTCATTGCGGGAAAGATAAAGATCGATCCCCCGGCAGCTGTGAACGGTGAGGGCGGTGAGGAGGCTTCCCGGAGCGGGTTGCCTTCTTTCTGGCTGATATTTGTTCTGATTTTAACGCCCTTACTACTAATCGTCATCAGCACGATGTCAGCCATATTAATCAGGAACGGAGCGATAACCTCCTCCGTAGTCACTGACATTTTGATCTTTGCAGGTCATCCCTTTACGGCTCTGATCATTGCAACACTTTTAGCAATATGGTTGTTGGGCATCCGGCGGGGCATGTCACGTGACAGGATCATGTCGCTCAGCACAAAGGCTCTTGGCCCGGCCGGAATTATTATCCTTGTTACCGGAGCCGGTGGCGTGCTGAAGGAGGTCCTGGTTCAGAGCGGCATCGGAACCACCCTGGCCGACTCAGTTGCTGGGACAGCCCTTTCGCCAATACTGCTGGCATGGATTATAGCAGCTGTAGTGCGCGTTACACAGGGATCGGCAACTGTTGCCATGATCACCGCGGCAGGAATCGTAGCGCCAATATTGCCTGTTTTTGCAATGAGTGATCCTCATAAGGCATTGATCGTCATTGCCATATCTTCCGGGGCAACAATCGCCTCCCATGTCAATGACAGCGGGTTCTGGCTGGTAAGCAAGTATTTCGGTATGAATGAGAAGCAGACACTGCAGTCGTGGACGGTGATGGAAACAATCATTTCGCTATGCGGACTGATATTCACCATGCTGGCGAGCCTTTTCTTATGACAGTGATTTGCTTCGATTTCTAGCTCAATCTTCCTTTGGCTGGCTCTGCATTATCCTTTGCGCATCATGTTTCATGCTTCCTGAATCCCCCGAATGTGGGAATTATGTAATTAATAGCAATAACCATGTAACAATTTTACCTGCCGGTTGTTTTAATTTTGTAAGTGTAATCGTAATGTAAACTAATAATCACAAAGTCCGCTTCGGAGAAACCCCGGATATTGTATTATCGAAATACAGACAGTTTAGGTTAGGGCGTTTTGGGCGGGAAAATCCGAAGCGGACTTATTAATTCAAAAGGCTATGAGTTCAGGAAAAGTAGTTGTGGCATTACTGGCCGGCATTGCTGCCGGTGCAGCTTTAGGGATTCTGTTTGCTCCGGCAAAAGGATCGGACACACGTAAGGAACTGTCCGGGAAAGGAGAGGAACTTAAGGAATCAATTAAGGAGAAATTCAATGAATTTCTTGATGACATATCTGAAAAATATGATGATGTTGTTGCAGATGTGGAGGAGATGACCGGAAGTTCAAAAGAAGGGTCTGACAAAAAGTCCAGGACGGCTTCGGTTTAATGATTGAAATCAAGGCAGGATCATAACCAGAACTTCATGGCCGCAAAAACAGATGATAACACAGGGATCATAGATGAGCTCCTGGACAAAGCTACCGAATACGGCAAGGCTGAACTGGAACTGGCCAAACTGAAAGCTCTTGACAAAGTATCGGATATAGTTTCAGGAAGTGTACCCAGCCTCGTGGTAATGATATCAGCAAGCGTTTTCATGCTGTTCCTTAACCTGGGCGTTGCCGTATGGGTAGGTGGCCTTCTTGACAATCTCTTTCTCGGATTTTTTGCGGTATCGGCTTTTTACGGACTCATTGCTCTGATAATGCGTCTCTTTATGTATAAATGGCTAAAAACCAAGGTCGGCGATAACATCATAAAGCGGATTTTAAAATAAATCAGATGCAAACTATTACTTCAACTGAAGAACTGAAAAAGGCAATTCAATTGCTTGAAATTGAGCAGGCTGCCAACGGAAAGCAGTTGAAGGCGCATTTTTATGCCGCATATGAAACCTTCAGCCCTGCCAATCTTCTCAAGAGCACTCTGAAAAGTTTTACGTCTTCACCAAATATGATCGATAACGTTCTTGGTACAACGCTGGGACTTGCGGCCGGGTTTGCTTCGAACGTGTTATTCAAAGGTATGGCAGGTCCGGGACTCAGAAGAGTTATAAGTCCCGCATTGCAGTCAGGGGTCGCCAGCTTTGTAGCAAAAAACACCGGGTCATTAAGGTCGATGGGGGAAATGGCCCTCCTGCGAATTTTTCGGAACAAAAGAGTGAAACCACGAAATCGTGCCGAATGAAGGAATGAAGCTGCCGGTTTATCTGAGAGTAAGTATCTTATTAACCGGTATAGCCATTCTGATAGCGATGCTCTATATCGGAAGGAGTATTCTTGTACCTGTAGTTTTTGCAGGCATTCTGGCCATTGTACTCCATCCGGTCGTTAACTTCTTTCAAAAGAAAAGAATAAACAGGGTCTTCGCAATTATCATAACGCTTTTCCTGACATTTCTGATCATAGCAGCATTTGGTGCACTGCTTCTTTCGCAGGCAATCCGTCTGAGCGATTCATTGCCTGTCCTGGCAGACAAACTGACTGAGGTGCTTAACCAGGGAATAGCATGGATCTCAGATCATTTCGACATAAACTCCCAGAGGCTGGCTGACTGGGTGTTAAAAACACGCAGTGATCTGGTTGATAACGGCACCGCCGCCATCGGGAATACGCTAGTCTCCCTGGGCAACCTGTTTGTGTTGCTCTTCCTGATCCCGGTTTACGTATTTATGATTCTGTTTTACCACTCGATCCTTATAGAGTTTCTGCACAGGCTTTTCAGTTCGGGCCAGCAGGGCAAAGTAACCCAACTTGTGAGCAAGACCAAGAAACTCATTCAGCAATATCTCATTGGTCTGATCATTGAGGCCGGGATTATGGCCGTTCTGAATACTACTGCCCTCTTAATCCTGGGCATCGAGTATGCCTTGCTGCTCGGCATCCTGGGCGCATTACTGAATACAATACGAGTTGTAGGAGGAATGGTGGCCGTTGCAATGCCGATGATTGTGGCACTTATTACCAAAGATTCTGCATGGTACCCGGTATATGTCCTGATAGTATACTCTCTGATCCAATTTGTGGACAATAATTACATCGTTCCCAAGGTAGTTGCCTCAAAAGTAAAGCTCAATGCACTGTTCTCTCTCCTGGCAATTTTTGTTGGAGCTGCCATATGGGGTATTCCAGGGATGTTCCTTTCAATACCTCTTCTTGCCGTTGTAAAACTCATCTGTGATCATGTCGAACCATTAAAACCCTGGGGGTTCCTGCTGGGTGATACAATGCCCTCGCTGATCAAAACAGTATTCAAGAAGCAGGCCAAGGGAACAATATTATAAGCACACACCCATTAATTATCACACTACTAATTCCTTTGACAGGTGGGAATTATGTAATACACTGATAAAAATCTGTAACACTTCTTGCCGTTATAACCTGCACCTTTGCTGTTCACTTAAAGGTCCCTTCAATAAAAGGGCACAACGAAAACCAATAATAAAGAAATGAAACTAAAAATGAGACTTTTACCCGTATTAATTGCAGCGTTCCTTTTTGCCGGAGTTGCCAGTGCACAACACAGTAGTTCACCTGCCGGACACGTCGTTTTTGGTGTTAAAGGCGGATTGAATTTCTTTAACATACAAAATGACAACAGTACCACTTACGACCAGAGAACAGGGTATCACTTTGGTATTCTTGGTCATATCCACCGCAACAGCCAATGGGCATTTCAGCCTGAACTGCTATATTCCGCACAGGGTTCAAAAAACATTGACCTTGGTTATCTGAATGTACCCTTGCTTATACAGTACATGTTTGACAACGGATTCAGGCTTCAGGCCGGCCCGCAGTTGGGATTCCTTGTCAGTGCAGACAATAATGATAACTGGAACCCGATTGATCTCGCCCTGAGTGTAGGAGCAAGCTATGTGGTTCCGGCGACCGGATTTGGCATTGACTTGCGATACAATCACGGATTAAACGATATAAACAAAAGCAATGATGTAAAATCGACCAACAGGGGTATCCAGTTTGGACTGTTTTACCTCTTTGGCCATGACGCCGAGAGAGCAATCAGGAACCTCTAGAAGGTTATTTACCTATACAGAATTTGGAGAAGATCTGCCCGAGAATATCCTCGGGTGTGATCTTTCCCGTTATTAGCCCAAGGTAGTAGATTGCCTGACGCACGTCAGTGGCTACCAGCACGGTGGGGATTCCGTCACGGAAGCCGTCAAGAACCCTCTGCAGACTGTCGGAAACATTCTTCAATGATTCGTAATGCCTGGCATTTGTTACGATATACTGCGGGTCATCCAGCCGGCCGGTCTCAACAGAAGCCGTCAGCATCTTTTTCAGATCATCCATCCCGGATGACTTTCTTGCAGATACGAAGACCACCGGAACGTTACCCGGTTGTGACAGCTCCTTCCTGAGGCGTGAGATACGGTCGGGGCCGGCCAGGTCGGACTTGTTAATCACCATGATAATCTTCGCACCGCTGGCTTTTGTCATCTCTGCCATCGAATGTGCTAACATGAAAATATCTTCAGCACTGTCATTGGCCTCCGAAACAGCCAACACGATGGCGGCAGCCTCCACCTTCTTCCTGGTCCGTTCCACCCCCAGGGCTTCTATCTCATCATCAGAGTGCCTGAGTCCCGCAGTGTCAATAAACCTGAATAGTAGTCCGTTCACATGCAGCACCTCCTCTATTGTGTCACGTGTGGTTCCTGGTATTTCAGATACGATGGCCCTCTCTTCCTGAAGCAGCACATTGAGGAGGGAAGATTTGCCCACATTTGGCCTGCCGGCGATAACTACCGGGATACCCTTTTTTATTGCATCTCCCAGCCTGAATGAACCTGCCAGCCTGTCGACCAGGCTCTTGATTTTTATTACCGTTTCGGTCATGGAAAAGCGGTCGGCGAACTGCACATCCTCCTCGCTGAAATCGAGCTCCAGCTCAATAAGCGAAGCGAAGGAGAGGAGCTCCATCCTCAGTTTCTCTATCTCTTTCGAGAAGCCGCCGCGGAGCTGGGTGGCAGCAAGACGGTGCGCCGCCTCTGAGTCGGACGCAATAATATCAGCCACTGCCTCAGCCTGCGAAAGATCCATTTTGCCATTCATGAAAGCCCTCATGGTGAACTCTCCGGGAGTGGCTGTTTCCACTCCTTTGCCGATGAGAATTTCGATGATCCGCCGCTGTATAAAAGGCGAGGCATGGCAGCTTATCTCTGCCATTTCCTCCCCGGTATAGGAATGAGGAGCACGAAAGAGGGAGATTAGAACCTCATCAATGAATTCGCCCTGCGAAGATATAGTTCCATAAATCAATGTGTACCCCTTCGCATTATGTATATCAACCTGTTTATCAGCTGGTTCGAATACTTCAGCCAATGTTTCAATTGTTCCCGGCCCTGAAAGCCTGATCAGTGCTATCGCACCCCCTCCTGAGGTGGCCGGTGCGCATATGATTGTCCCTTTTTGTGCCATAGTTTTACCTGGGACAAAGGTAATTGAATTCTACCTCGAGAGGTTATCGGCAATGAAGGTATTATCCGGTATCGATGCCGTTGTGTTTACCTGGTCAAATTTGACCCTGGAGCTTCTGCCGTTGAGATGGTTTTTTGCAAGCATGTCCGTCATGACATACCCCTCTTTTCCCGTCAGTGGCTGGGTGGCCACTATCTCAATTGTCTTGAACAGGTCACCGTCAAAATTGTAAAAGTCGATCTTCTTTGTTTTGAGACTGCTCTTCTCAAGGTACGTCACTTTTTTGGAGAAGCCGTACTCGTCGGCCTTGTCATCGCTGACAGGAACATTCTGGATTACCCATACATCGTTTTTTCCTGATTCAGGCAGGTGACTGATTTTGAAGTCGGCGTTGCTTCCGCTCGACATATCCGCGTTTGAAAACTCAGAACTCATAAAGCTCTTGCCTTTCTCTGTGCTGACAATCCGCCGTGTCTTTTTCAGTGCCGGAAGGTAAATCCACATATCGTCCTGCGCATCCTTGCTGTCTACGATTAGCATCGCCGTACCTCTCACATCCGCCGGATCAAGGAACTTTACCATTCTCTTGATAGTACCGTCGTCATATGATTTGGTGATCATATTCAATTTCCGTGTCCGTACGGAGCCGTTCTTCTCGGATATTGTAAGGGTAACGGTTGACTGTATGTTCCCCGACATTGTCAGGTCACGACTCTTGTCCATCAGCTGTACGGGATCTGACTGCTGTGCCAATATAGCCTGCAGTGACAGAACCGATGCCGCTGTCAATAGGAATAACATCTTTCTCATTTTGTTCTTTGTTTTTATTGATTTGTTTCTGATTTGCCTCTATAAACCCGGGTTTGAACCAGAGCATGAATGCCGGCATGACAATAATCGCATAAATAAGGCAGGAGCCAATTGCCAGCAGTGTCAGGTAGCCGAAGAATCTTATAGACAGGAACCCGGAGAAAAGGGTGGCTGAGAATCCGGCTATTACGCTCAGGCCGTTAATGACGATGCTCCGTCCTGTTGTCCGGTATGTCTCCGATATTGCCTCCTCGCGGGATGCACCTTTCCTTAGCTCATTCTTGTATTTCCATAGGAACTGGATGGTGAAATCGACACCCACTCCTATCATTATTGACGAGAGGAGGGCCGTTGCGGCATCTATGGCAACTCCTGTGATGCCCATGACCCCAAACTGTATTACGATTGAAGCTGCAAGAGGAATTGATCCTATGAGACCACCCTTCAGAGACCTGAATATAACAGTCAGGAGGATCAGCACTATAATAAGAGCAAGAGCCAGTGACGAGATCTGGCCGTTGATAATCTTCTGTGCAAAATCAATCATAATGATAGCATAGCCCCCGATTGTCACACTGGCGGGGAAATCTGCCGTAAAACTCTCTATGTCGTCCCTGAGATCACGGACGATCTTATTGTCAGGTTTCGAAAGACGTACAAGCAGGTGGGCCTTTGTATTCTCGAAGTTCATCAGCTGTTTGAAATCGTCCGGGTTACCGCTCATATTGTATAGCTCGAACATCTGTGCAATTGCCGCAGAAGATGACGGTATCATGTCATAGCCCTCCTCCGCGGGCTCATACAGTGCCTTGCTCATCTCCCGCACAACGTCGGAGATTGAGAAAACGCCTCCTACACCTTCCGAACTCTTCAGATGCTGTGTGAGATCATCGATCTTCTGCATCAGGATGGGGTCCTTGATGTCACCGCTGATCATCACCGAGACGGTCTGTGAGCCGCCGAATTTTGAATTGATGATTTCCGAGGCTATTCTGACAGGGTGTTTATGGGGAAAGAAGTTTTCCTGGTTGGTGTCTATTCTCAGGAAAAATATGCCGGTACCCACAAGGAGCGTCAGGACCAGTGACACAAGGAGCACTCTTCCCGGGCGTCTTTTGACTACTGATGAGATCATTGCCAGAGTGCGGCTGATCAGGTCATTTTTAACTGACCGGGGAGGACGGGATTTCCTGCCGGGGTTATGTTGCATATATATAAGTGCAGGAATCATTAACAGGCTCATTGCCAGTGCCAGGGTAACTCCGGTAGCTGCCAGTATGCCAACCTGCCTGGCCGGAATGATTGAATGGGTCAGGAGACCGAGCAGCCCGGCTATGGTGGTCAGTCCGCTGAACAGGATTGGCATATTCAGCGACCCGGTTATGGCTCTGACCATCTCTTTTCCTGTCACCGGAAGATCTGACCGGTTGAGCTCCTGGTGCCTGGAAACAAGGTATATTCCGTAATTATTTGCAACCGAGATAAGTATGATGGGAGCGAGGCTCATCATGATCGAAAATTTCCATCCAAGCAGCGGTATCATTCCCAGGGTAATAACTGTTGAAAGTATCACCACCGTGAAAGGGATCAGGACGCTTCTCCAGTTGCCGAGCGACAGCTTAAGTACTGTCAGCATTATCAGTAGGGCGATGGGGATAAGGATCATGGCATCATGGTTTACATCCCCATTGATGAATTGCCTTATGTAAGGCAAACCGCCTGTAAGGATCTGCGCATCCCCCTGCTGCGCCGCGATGACTGAGTCAATCCTGGTAAGGGTCTCATATTCAGACACAGTGGAGGTGATGGTTCCGGTGATCGCTGCAGCGGTCATGTCAGACGACATCACTATGTCACGGGCAAACTGGTTGGCCAGTATGTCCTGCCTCAGCGTCTCCATCTCTTCAGCTGTTTCGGGAATTCTGTCAATAAGTGGGTCAACGACCATCATGCCGTCAATGCCCTCGATCTTCCTTGCCGTAAACAATGAATTAACCATTCCTATGCCTTCCATCCTTGACATTGCCCTGTCAACCTCCTTAACCTGCCTCAGGTCGCCCGGCTTTAAAATGGTGGAGTCGGTGAAAAGCACAATGATCATATCCTGAACCCCAAACTCCTTCTCAATGGAGTCATTGGTGACCCTCGAGGGCATATTGCGGGGTATGTAATTCCTGATATCAGGGTCGGTTTCGGATGATGGTATCAGCAGGCCCAGTCCGACTGCAAGGGCAACCGACACTGATATTATAGCCCATCTGTATTTGATAATAAAGTTTGTCATAGTCTTAAAAATCTATCCTTACAGCAAAGTATACTGCCTTCATGAAGTCGTCAATTATGTCGTACATTCCTCCTTTGGGGCCTGCGTAATGTTCATATCCCGCACTGAGCGTCACACCGTCCGAGGGTTTGTATTTCACCGCTGGGCGGACAAGCAGATCTTTCGAGGTAAAGTTGTAAACCGTTGTTAATGAGGGAATCAGTCTGCCATAGAACAGTTCGGCCTCGAGCCTCACCCCGGCGGAGTGGTAATATTCATGCAGCTGGTTGTTATACAGCCTGTTAAATGCTTCGATCTGAAGCCTTGTAAACTCAATCGGGTCAAACCCGGGTGTGCTGAAGAGCTGCATGAGCTGCTGCATGTCAGGTTCAGTGCCAAGGATAGGGTCATACGGGGCCTCGTAAAAGTCAAGGACCTTCTTCCCTGAATACTCGGCCGTCACTCTTACTGTTCCCGGGATCCAGTCGAATCCTGCCACCCATTCAACCTGCCTGAATGGTATCTCCTCATTGCCTTCCTTCTCTTCCACCGGAGCGGTAATGGCAGCAGTACCTCTGAGCACAAAAGGTGATACCACTGTCTCAAAGTCAAAGCCGGTACTGTTGATAATATAAGGTACCCCGCCAACTGAGACGGCAGGCTGCGCAGGATTGGTATAATCGGCATTTGTCAGTATCAGGCCCGGCATCAGGTCGGGACCATGATAATACTGGATTCCGGCGTCGAATCCCTTAAGTATGAAATCACCCCTGACACCGTAGGAATAATAACCGTTGCCTGTTCTCAGTCCCTCCGGCAGTGACACCTGCATGTTCGGAGGAAGGTCAATAGGTTTGATTATAAGAACTGACGGGTTCCAGAACGGTGCTGCCACAACCGACAGTCTGAAGAAAGGGGCGGGGGTGAAGGTTATCTCGCCAAGGAGGTTTCCCAGTTCGGCATCCTCGAAATCAGGTGATCGCAGGGTATAATCAACAGGACTGAATCTAGACAGGGGAGTGAAGATGTCGGTTTTTCCCCACTTGATGATCTTTTGTCCTGCGGAGACACTCATGAAGCTGTTATAGTACATGCCCCATGCCTCCCGGAGAGTCAGGGATTTTACGTTCTCCCCAAACTGCTGTCCAAACCGAACTCTGAGGTCTGCGTAACCCTTGAAGCTGAGGTTGTCTGTTGCTGTCAGCGTGAGGGCTGCATCTCCAAACGCTGCATTAATGTCATGCCGGTAATCGCCGGTACTGAAATATGCGCCGCCCCTGACAAACCCGCCGGGGGTAAATGATTTTTCCTGCGAAAAGAGGGAAAGAGGAAAAAGCAATGAAACTATGATTATCAATGGCCGTCTCATCATGGTGATCTTTTTCTGTAAAGGTCGTCATGATAGGCCGTGATATCGTCCGGACCGCACGGTTAGGACAGGTAACGTGATGCGTACTGGTTTGAGCCGCTCGGATCACACCTTCGGAGGTGAATTGGACGGCTCGGATCACACCTGGCCTGACTCTTTTAGGGTCTCTTCCCTGTAGGCGCTGGGGGTCTTGCCGGTGTAAGTCTTGAAGAATGTGTTGAATGTTGACTTTGAGTTGAACCCGGCGTCAAAGGCTATTGCCAGAATCGTATAATGCTGGTACTTCGGGTCGCTGATGCGGCTGATGACCTCACGGATCCTGTACTCGTTTACGAAAGAGAAGAAGTTCCGGTGGTGCTTCTCATTGAGCACTTCTGTAATATGGTGCCGGGGAATTCCCGTTTTGCGGGAGAGATCGTTGATTGTCATGTCACCGTCGAGGTAGGGCTTCTCATCGTCCATGTAATGCAGCAGTCTGGTCAGGTACTCTTCGGCCAGGTCGGCCCTGAGGCCACTCCTTGCGTATTTTTCAACTCCGGCACTATCGTTGCCGTTGTCATCTTCCTTCACGGCGACCGGATAATCAAGCATTTCCGGCTGCTTGATGGCATAGAAACTGTAGGCAAATGAGAATATCGAAATGAAGGCAAACGTTAAAATATACGGATCAAAGGGAAGCAGTCCGGAGATGATGTTGATTCCGCCAAGAATAAATACAACGACATAACCGGTGTAAAATGTTATGGAAATTATCTTGAGCCAGTTCAGGGTGATTTTGGCAGAGGTGTAGGAGACCACATCACGGAGTCGCTTCTGATGCTGTCTTATCTCAATGAACGACAGGATGCTGTACCCTGTCACCGATAGAAAGAAACAGACGCTGTAGAAAATCCGGAGCGGAATAAACCGGTCAATCACAAAGAACCCGCTCAGGTCATCAAAAATGGGTTCCTCTCGTAATATTACAGAAATGGCGAAGAAGATAATGAAGGGTACGAAGTGTAGTGCATTCCAGGGTGAAAATCTGAGCGTGGGCAGGGTCATGTGGCGCACGTAAAGGAAGAGCAGCGGTCCGTAGGTGAGAGAGATGAACGGGAAGGCGTACATGTCGAGCACATTGCTGTTAATCAGTGCAAAGATCATCTCAATGCAGAAGAGAAAGACCCATGCCGTCATTATCCGGTTGGCGGCGGTGAATGGTCTCCTGGTGGCAATAAGCATCCCGGCAAAAAAAGACTGGGAAATACCTATGTATAGTACCGGCTCAATGAAATCCATGGTCACGATAATATTCTGTAAATTTAGTAAAAGCAGGAAAAATTACCTTACATTTGAGATATAAGGCACTAAAAGAGCATATCTATATGAGTATTTTACTGAACTCCGGGTCAAAAGTGATCGTACAGGGCTTCACAGGAAGCGAAGGCACATTTCATGCCGGTCAGATGATCGAATACGGAACGAAGGTGGTAGGAGGGGTCACGCCGGGTAAAGGTGGTCAGTCGCATCTCGGGCTGCCGGTCTTCAACACTGTCAGGGAGGCCGTTAAGGCTACAGGGGCTGACACATCAGTAATATTCGTACCGCCGGCGTTTGCGTCTGATTCAATTATTGAGGCGGCAGAGGCCGGGATAAAGCTCATAGTGACGATTACTGAAGGGATCCCTGTAGCTGACATGGTGAGGGTTAAGAAACTGATGAGAGATTATGATACGGTGCTCATCGGACCGAACTGTCCGGGTGTCATCACTCCCGGCGAGGCCAAGGT
This sequence comes from Bacteroidales bacterium, assembly GCA_041740815.1. Lineage (GTDB taxonomy): Bacteria > Bacteroidota > Bacteroidia > Bacteroidales > VadinHA17 > SR-FBR-E99. Next base: position 312 of record JBGSLG010000031.1, on the reverse strand, counting down.
GGGCATCATGCCTGGGTTTATCCACAAGCCAGGCAGGGTGGGGGTCATCTCCCGTTCAGGAACACTGACTTATGAGGCTGTCGACCAGCTGACAAAGCTTGGTCTGGGACAGTCGACCTGCGTTGGTATCGGGGGTGATCCCATAATCGGGTCCACATCGCTCGACATCCTGCAGATGATGATGGACGACGAGGGTACGGATGCTGTGGTGCTCATCGGAGAGATTGGCGGCGTGATGGAGGCCGATGTGGCACACTGGGTCAGGGAACACGGGACCAAGCCTGTGATAGGATTCATAGCAGGACAGACAGC
>JBGSLG010000030.1:0-13809 GCA_041740815.1 Bacteroidales bacterium | reverse complement strand
GGTCTCCCTGTTCTCACGGAGGAGAGTCTCTATAGTATCCCAGGGCACTCCATGGGCCGACAGAATTGAGGATATGAACTGGTTCCTCTTTACCTTACCTGTGATAATGTTATACGAATCTATGGGGATGCCAAAAAGCTTACCGGAACTGTCAGATGATGACGGAGATGAGTAAGCTGCGCCTGATAAGGCTTCTCCTGCTCCTGATGCCAATGGCCCGGGTGTTGCGGAAAGTTCGCCAGATATGGCCGTCGGGTCTTCCTGCGGCACTGTATATGTAGCACCTGATGGATCTGAAGAATCTGTTGCCACAGCAGAAATAGCTGCAGTATCAGATATTGTTTTTTTCAGCGGTGTTTCAGCGGTGGTTGATCGTTTGCAGGAGGCTGCGGCGATCAGTATGACTGTTAAGAGCGCAAGCCCGGAAACCGGTAACCTCATATAACAATATTTACTATTCGGTTAGGAACTATTATCACCTTCGGGGTGGCCGTGCCGATCCACTTCTGGGCACGCTCATCTGCAAGGATAATCTTTTTGACCTCATCCTGGGGCAGGTTGACAGGCAGTTCAATCTTGAACCTCATCTTCCCGTTGACTGACACCGGACATTCAAAGACATCTTCGGTGAGGTATTTCTCCTCCGCTACGGGCCATGGTTCATAGGCTATCGTTCCGGTATGGCCTGTCAGGTGCCACAGTTCCTCGCCCAGGTGAGGAGCAAAGGGAGAGAGCAGTTTGATGAAGACCGATGCCGAGTCACGCGTGATCTTCTCCTTCCTGATAGCTGTATTAAGGAAGATCATCATTGCTGAGATGGCTGTATTGAAGCGGAGAGCCTCGATATCTTCAGTCACCTTTTTTATTGTCTTGTGTAAGACCCTGAGTATCTCCTGGTCTTCCTGTCCTTCGGTAATGTTTTCACCGTTGGCGATGAGACGGTATACTCTTGCCAGGAAGTTGGATGGTCCCTTTATCCCCTTTTCGTCCCACGGTTTTGTGGCGTCAAGCGGACCGAGGAACATCTCGAAGAGCCGCAGCGTATCAGCGCCGTAATTTCTTACCACGTCATCGGGATTGATGACATTCTTGAGACTCTTGGACATCTTGGCAACGATCTGCTTTACCTCTTCGCCCGTCTCGGTGATGATGAACCGTCCCTCTGTCTCAGAGACCTGGTCTGATGCCACCTTGGCTCCTGTTGACGTCTCATAGGCAAAAGCCAGTATCATCCCCTGGTTGAAGAGTTTCATGAAGGGCTCGTCAGTGGAGACTATTCCCAGGTCATGGAGCACCTTGTGCCAGAAGCGGCTGTAGAGAAGGTGCAGCACGGCATGTTCGGCACCGCCCACATAGAGATCAACGGGCATCCAGTATTTCTCCTTGGCCCTGTCAAATATCTCATGATCGTTTTTCGGATCAATGAATCTCAGGTAGTACCAGCATGAGCCTGCCCACTGTGGCATTGTGTTGGTCTCACGCTTGCCGCGACGTCCGGCGCTGTCAGTGACATAAAGCCAGTCTGTAGCGTTTGACAGTGGCGACTCACCGTTTTCGCCTGGTTCATAAACCTCCAGCTCAGGCAGGGTTAGCGGAAGATCTTTTTCATCAACAAGAGTAATCTGTCCGTCTTCCCAGTGGATGACAGGGAAGGGCTCACCCCAGTAGCGCTGCCGGCTGAAGAGCCAGTCGCGCAGCTTGTAGTTGACGCGGTGCATGCCGATATTCCTTTGCTCAATCCACCTGGTGATTGTTGCTATGCCCTCTTCAACGCTAAGCCCGTCAAGGGTTATCTGGCGTTCGCTGTCGGAGGAGTTGATATAGATGCCGTCACCGCTCCAGCATTCTTTGCCGGAGACGATTTGCTTCTTCTGCTCCGGGTCATCGACGTCGGGGGAGAGGATGCATACTATGTCAATCCCGAACTTCTGTGCAAACTCGAAGTCGCGTTCATCGTGTGCCGGGACGGCCATGATGGCGCCGGTGCCATATCCCATCAGGACATAGTCGGCTACCCAGACGGGGATCTTTTTGTTATTGACGGGGTTGATGGCCCATGATCCGGTGAAGACCCCGGTCTTGTCCCTGGAGAGGTCCGTTCGGTCAAGGTCTGACTTGAGGGATGCTGAGGCAATGTACTCCTCAACCTTCTGTTTCTGTTCGGGGCTGGTGAGGCTGCCGACCATCGGGTGTTCAGGTGAGAGCACCATGTATGTGGCGCCGAAGAGGGTATCGGGGCGTGTTGTGTAGACGGTTATTATCTCTTTATGTCCGTCGACCTGGAAGTCTACCTCGGCACCTGTGGAGCGGCCTATCCAGTTACGTTGCATCTCCTTGATTCCCTCGGGCCAGTCGAGCTTCTCCAGTCCGCTGAGGAGTCTCTCGGCATAGTAGGGTATGCGCAGCATCCACTGCTTGAGGTTTCTGCGGACCACCTTGTTCCCGCACTTCTCGTGCGAGCCGTCGGTGAGCACCTCCTCGTTGGCGCAGACTATGCGGCATGAGGGGCAGTACCATATCTGCGCGTCATCATAATAGGCAAGTCTTTTCGAGTCGATATACTTCTTTCTGGCCTCATCGCCAGCCTTAATCACGTCAAGGGGGATGGGGAGCTCATTGATCTCGCGTCCCCGCTCAGCCGTCTGGTCATACCAGGTGTTGTAAAGCTTCAGGAAGATCCACTGGGTCCATCTGAAGTAAGCGGGATCGGTGGTGTTGATCTCGCGGTCCCAGTCATAGCTCAGGCCCAGCTCTTTTATCTGGCGGCGGAAAGTGTCGCAGTTTTTGTTTGTTGTTACCGCCGGATGTGTGCCTGTCTGAATGGCATACTGTTCTGCCGGCAGGCCGAAGGCATCCCATCCCATCGGATGGAGTACGTTAAAGCCCTTCATGCGCTTGTACCGGGCCATGATGTCTGTGGCGGTGTATCCCTCGGGGTGGCCTACGTGGAGTCCGGCGCCGGAGGGGTAGGGGAACATGTCAAGGATGTAGTACTTGTTCGGTTTGGAGAAGTCATCCTCAGTTCTGAAGGTCTTGTTCTTCTCCCAGTACTCCTGCCATCTCTTTTCTATCCCGCTGAAATTATAGTCCTTCATGTTCGCTCTTTATTATGCGCTTATGGTCTGCGAATTTAGAAAAACTTTGGTAAAAACTGCCTTCTGCCGAAGGCGGTGTCACCGATTTGCCGGATTAAGTTTTGAAAAGTGCTGCCGTCGGGTTACTTTTGCACTCTCACCGGTCCCGTAGTTCAATGGATAGAATGACAGATTCCGGTTCTGTTGGTTGGGCGTTCGAGTCGCCCCGGGATCACCAGTGTATCGGCGCTCAAAACGGGCGTCGATTTCATTTGTTACAACCCGTAAATGGCCATAAATGAACAGGGCCGTTGAATTTTCAACGGCCCTGTATAAACTTATTATCCGGTGATGATTACTGGAGTACGATCCTATCCACGTTGGTGTTGGCGTACATGATCTTGAGTGCACTGGCACGGCGCAGGGCCTGTTTCACGTCTGTGACAACACCCATGCGGGTATCCCTGTCGATCTTGAGGACCACGAGCATCTTGGTCTTGTCAGCCTCATTGAGCTGTTCGCGCTCCTGCGCGATGAAATCCTGGATGTCAGCTATCTCCCTGAAGGTGTCATTGAGCTGTATCTTCGGCTCTGTGCCGTAGAGCGACTGGAATGCCTCAAGGGGTTCACCGATATAGACAAAGCTGGCGAGTGATTTTTTCTCGAGTATCTTGCCTTCGGTGGCATCGGGGATGCGGACGGTGACCATGACGTCTGTCTCACGCATAGTGGTGACTGCCATGAAGAAGAAGAGTATCATGAAGACTATGTCAGGCAGCGAAGAGGTGTTCAGTGCCTTGGTCGATTTTCCTCCTGTTTTTATAAACCTTGCCATACTACTTGTCTCCTCCTATCCTTTTGGGTTCAGCTTCAGAGATTGGCACCTGGTAGAAGTCATCAACGGCTCCCTTACGATCCTCGTCGAGTCTTTCATAGGGAATGCCAAACTCCTGCCTGGCCTTATCGTCACGAAGTTTCGTCCTTGCCGCTATCAGTTCATTCTGCACCGCTATATAGACCCCGTACTTTGTGCCGATGTCATTCTGAAGCGAGATTACTGCCTTTGTCACAGGCACGTTGCCGAAGTAGGAGATGTTTATAATCTCTTTTTCGGGCATGTTTGGTGAGTCGTTGGCATTGAGGATGAAGTTATGGGCTATCTCCCTCAGCTGGCTGAACTCGGTCAGCTGACCCTCAACCAGCAGGAGGTTGTCTTTGTTGACCTTCACCTCGAGGATGTTCCTGTCATTGATCTTATTCATATCCTGCGGGACGTTGGGATCGGGTATGGCGGGCAGCTGACGCATCAGTCCCGTGTCCGAGTCCATCGTGGTGGCAGCCAGGAAGAAAATAAGAAGGAGGAATGCAATGTCAGCCATTGAGCCTGCATTAATTTCCGGTACTTGCCTTCTTGACATTTGGTGAATATTTATCTCCGCTGTTGGGCGGAATGTTCAGTTACTTTTTAAAATACTTTGAAATCTCCGAATAGAGTATGGCGATGATAGCAAGGGCTAAAAGGAAGTATGCCACATAAAGCCCTATGTCAGTCCAGAGAAGAGTTCTTGGCACGTTGCCCTCACCCTTGTAGTGGGGCAAGTTGAGCACTGTGTCATCTGCCAGAAGAGCTGCGATGATGACCAGGACAACACCTATGCCCAGGGCTATCAGCGACATTTTCAGGCCCTTTGGATTGAGAATGAGGTTTCTGAGACTGAAGAAGATTGTAAGGAGCAATGTAATACCAATAAGAATATATGTATAGAAGATGAAAGAGTTGGTCACATTGGGCTCTTCGTATCTGGTCCCGTCAGTACCCTCAACCACTCCTCCGAAATAGAAGAGTATGGCGAGGACGATCGTGAGTGCCATCAGCGCCCACGACAGGTAGTTTGTGAGCTTTGTTGATTTTTCTGACATGGCAGATTATTTTTTGTTGTATTTGGCCAGCATATCTATAAGTGCGATTGATGAATCCTCCATCTGGTTTGAGATTCCATCAATTTTTGAAAGCAGGTAGTTATAGAAAATCTGCAGGATAATAGCAACGATAAGACCTGTCACAGTAGTGATAAGGGCCACCTTGATACCGCCGGCGACGATTGTTGCAGATACTGTTCCTGCCTGCTCAATGGCGTCAAATGCTGCGATCATACCGATAACTGTTCCGAGGAACCCGAGCATGGGAGCGATGGCGATAAAGAGTGAGATCCATGAGAGGTTTTTCTCAAGGAGACCCATCTGGACGCCGCCGTATGCCACTACTGATTTTTCCGCCATCTCAACTCCTTCATGTGCCCTGTCGAGACCCTGATAGAAGATGCTTGCCACGGGTCCGCGTGTGTTACGGCAGATCTCTTTGGCAGCGTCGATACCTTCTTCGTTAAGGGCTTTCTCGATCCTTACCAGCAGTTTCTCGCTGTTGGTTGTTGCAAGGTTGAGGTAGATGATTCTCTCGATGGCGATTGCCAGGCCGAGGATAAGGCAGAGAAGGATAGTACCCATGAAGCCTGCGCCGCCCTCAATGAAGAGTCGTTTGATCTCCTTGTGGAGGACTTTTTCGGTTTCAACGGGGGTGGTGCCCGGTGTCTGTTGTGAAAGTTGCTGTGTTGTTGCTGTTGTTGTTGCAGGCTGTTCTGTCTGTGCCTGTGAAGTCTGTGCTGTGCCGATAAGAAGCAGAGCTGCAAATGCCATAAATACAAGAACTCTTTTCATCATGTCAGATTATTATTGGAATATTATGACAAAAATAAAAAAAAATGGAAAGCGCGCAACGGGGAGGGAATTTAAAAATTTTGGTGAGGGGATTAGCTGGCATATTCTCTGAAGGAGACCCTGCAGCTCATATTCCCCACATATGCTGCTTATCAGGGGATTACCGGCTATGCCGGAGATCCCCTGAGGGGGTCCTGCAACTCATGACTGACCTTGCAGGTCTTATTCATTTTACCTCCTCCGCTCTTGAAGGCTTGCTTTCAATGCGTAGTCGATTCCAAATAAGGGGATTACCGGCTGCGCCGGAGATCCCCTGAGGGGGACCCTGCAGACCTTATCACCCACATGTGCTGCGCACCAGGGGATTACCGGCTATGCCGGAGATCCCCTGAGGGGGTCCTGCAGCTCATGACTGACCTTGCAGGTCTTATTCATTTTACCTCTTCCGCTCTTGAAAGCAAGCTTTCAACGCGAAGTCGGTAAAATAAATAATCCCGCCTTCAGCGGGATCAGTCATGAGTTGCGGAGAGAGGGGGATTCGAACCCCCGGTACCCTTTTGAGGTACACACGCTTTCCAGGCGTGCCAATTAAACCACTCTTGCATCTCTCCAAAAACGGCGCAATTTACAAAAATTTTCTTCTCGGCTACGGCTTCGTCCCAATTCACTGCAAATAGGTCCGGTTAGTATAGGGCTTATCCAGTCAGCTGGCAGTCATGCCCGTTGATCTCAGCTCATTTCGCCGCAGAGAGGCCTGGCAAGCACTGAGCTTATCCTGTCGGCCGGTAGCCCGCTGCCAAGCAGCTTCATCATCTTTGTCACGGCAGCCTCAGTGGTGATATCCCTTCCGCTGATAACCCCTGCATCCATCAATCCTGCAGAGGTCTCATACAACCCCATCTCCACACTGCCAGCCTGGCACTGCGAGACATTCAGGACTAAACCGCCGCCGCCAATGAATTCATGCAGCTCATCAAGGAACCACCCGAGGGTGGGAGCATTGCCCGTGCCGTAGGTCTCGAGGATGAGTCCTCTCACCCCCGCGGTGAACAGGATAGAGTGCACTGTCTCTCTGTTGATGCCCGGGAAAAGTCTGAGGACGGCCACCCTTGTGTCGAAGTTGCCGGAGACCTCAAGCGGGCGCCTGACTGTGGGATACCTGATGATATTTTTGTTGTAACGTATCTGCAACCCGGCCTCTGCCAGCGGCGGAAGATTGGGTGAAACGAAGGCATTGAAATGCTCCGCGCTGTACTTGATGGTCCTGTTGCCTCGCAACAGCCTGTTCTCGAAATAGATACACACTTCCGGCACAACAGCAATCCCGTCTTCACGCGCGGCGGCTATCTCTATGGCGGTGATCAGATTCTCCTTGCCGTCAGTCCTCAGGACGCCGATGGGCAGCTGCGCTCCGGTGAAGATCACCGGCTTCTCCAGTCCTGACAGCATAAAACTGAGCGCCGAGGCCGAGTAGGCCATGGTGTCAGTGCCGTGCAGAACCACAAAACCGTCAAACCGGTCATACGCCCCGGCTATGGTCTCCGCAATGCGGACCCACGTACCGGGACTGACATCTGAGGAGTCAATCACGGGATCAAACGAGACAGACTCAAGGGTGAAACCGAACCGCCGCAGCTCAGGCACCTGGTCCGAGATATGCCTGAAGTCTATTGGCACAAGAGTCCCTGTCACCGGATCATTGACCATACCTATGGTACCGCCGGTATATATGATTAGTATCGAAAACTTTTTTTCCATCTCTTAAAGATTGAAGAGTCTTTTTGCATTTGCGGTGGTCCTGTCAGCTATCTCAGCAGGGGAGATGGCCAGCACCTCTGACAGCCTCTCCGTCACCAGTGTCAGGTAGCTGCTTTCATTGCGCTTGCCCCGGTGAGGCACCGGCGCCAGGTATGGAGCGTCAGTCTCAAGAACAATATTTTTTATGCCAGCCTCGATGGCGGCCTCATGCTGGCGTCCGTTGCGGAATGTCACCACCCCGCCTATGCCGATCAGGAAACCCATCTCTGTCACCCGGCGCGCATCGGCTGCACTGCCCGGAAAGGCATGGAAGATACCCGTAACGCGGCCGACACCGAAGGCCTCGATCTCACTGATGATAACCTCAAGCGACTCGCGTGCATGAATTACAACCGGAAGATGGTAGCCCTCTGCCAGTTCCAGATGACGCCTGAAAGATAATTTCTGTTCATCGATATAGGTCTTGTCCCAGTACAGATCGATACCGGTCTCACCGATACCATAGTATTTATGTTCCCTGAGACGGGTCTCGACAAGCGCCAGCTCATCCCGGAAATTCTCCTTTACCGAGGTCGGGTGCAGTCCCATCATCGGCAGACATATGCCGGGATACTGTTCTTCAACAACGAGCATGGGGCCGACTGATGTTGAATCAATATTCGGCATCATGACGGTACGCACTCCGGCTGCAAGTGATCTGCTGATCACCTCATCGCGGTCTGCGTCAAACTCCGGCAGGTATATGTGATTATGGGTATCAATGATATGCATGGCACAAAATTAGTTTTTTTCAGGCAGCAGTCCAGTCTTCAGTCAGCAGTCTTCAGTTGGCAGTCAAATTTGACCGCAGGACCGTCCCGACATCGGTCGGGATCTCCGCTTCGCTCCGACAAGACCGCAAGACAGGAGCCCCGCAGAGCGGGGTAGACTGAAGCGACAGACCCTCAAACTTCAGACCTTCAGACTTTCTCCTTTCAGACCCCTTGCATTTATCCTCAAATAGTTATACATTTACTATGTCTCGCTAACATTATCTTGAAATGTCAACAGCACAACTTGTGTACAAGCTTGCCCTTGGCATGATACCGGGCGTAGGTGACATCACCGCCCGCAAGCTTGTGTCGTACGCCGGCAGCGTAGAGGCCGTCTTCACCGAGTCATACCGCAACCTGACGAAGATACCCGGTGTGGGTGAAGCCCTGGCTAAAGCCGTAGCAGGTCATGAATACCTTGACGCTGCGGAAAAGGAGGCGGAGTTCGTGGAGAAAAACGGCGTCCAAGTCTTCTTCTACCTCGATGAAAATTACCCGGTGCGCCTCCGCCAGTGCGAGGACTCGCCTGTGACATTCTCCTTCAGGGGCAATGCCGATCTGGACGCTCCGATGATACTCAGCATTGTTGGTACCCGTCACGCCACACAGCACGGAAGGGAACTGTGCCAGAAGATCGTGGCGGGGCTTGCGGAGCACTTTCCGGAGCTGCTGATTGTGAGCGGACTTGCATACGGGATTGACATCTGCGCGCACAAGGCAGCGCTGGAGGCAGGACTGCCCACGATAGCCGTGCTGGGCCACGGACTGAAGACCATCTACCCCTCGGTGCATGCCGGCGTGGCCCGGTCGATGCTGGCGAACGGGGGTCAACTCACCGACTTCTCGTCGACCACACTGCCGGAGCGTAACAACTTCATCAGACGCAACCGCATCATAGCAGGTATCTCCGATGCCACGCTGATAGTGGAGTCGGGAATAAAGGGAGGAGCACTTATAACGGCGGATATAGCTGCTTCTTATAACCGGGATGTCATGGCAGTTCCGGGGCGGCCGGGCGACGAGTGGTCAGCGGGATGCAACGCTCTGATAAGGTGTAACAAGGCTTTTCTGGTTGAGAAGTGCGGCGACATAGAATACTTCCTTGGCTGGAAGCCTGCATCACTAGCCGCACCGGTGCAGCAGACGCTCTTCACCGGACTGACCGACAATGAAAGGAAGATCCTGGAGTCACTGAAGTCGGAGGGCGACCAGACCATGGATACCCTGGCGAGACTGCTGGAGCTGCCTGTATACAAACTGTCGACGGTGCTACTCCAGATGGAGCTGGCCGGCCTGATCATCCCCTGTCCCGGAAGCGTTTACCGGATACGCAGCTGACGTGCAACTGCTGCGGAAAGCTCATAAAACAGGCAGAGACGCTGCTTAATGCAACGTCTCCGCCATTATAGTAAAGTAAGTGTATGCTTATACAACGCCCTGGTCAAGCATTGCATTGGCAACCTTAAGGAAGCCTGCAATGTTAGCACCCCTGACATAGTCGACATAACCGTCCTTGCCTGTACCGTGCTTGACACATGCCTCATGAATGTTGACCATGATGGAGTGAAGTTTCTGATCAACCTCTTCCCTGCTCCAGTTAAGCTTCATCGAGTTCTGAGTCATCTCTAGTCCTGATGTTGCTACTCCGCCTGCATTGGCAGCCTTACCTGGTGCGAAAAGCAGTTTTGCCGTCTGGAAAACTTCGACAGCTTCCGGAGTACATGGCATGTTGGCTCCCTCGCAGACACAAAATGTGCCGTTGGCTACCAGATGCTGTGCATCTTCCTTGCCAAGCTCATTCTGCGTAGCGCATGGCAGTGCAATGTCAACCTTGGCTTCCCACGGCCTCTTGCCCTTGTGGAATGTGGCTTCCTTGAACTCGGTTGCATAAGGCTCAACGATATCCTGGTTCGATGAACGCAGCTTAAGCATGTAGCTGATCTTCTCACCGCTGATTCCCTTCGGATCAAAGATATAACCGTCAGGACCTGAGATGGTCACCACGGTGGCGCCGAGCTCGGTTGCCTTTATGACTGCGCCCCATGCCACGTTACCGAAGCCGGAGACGGCAACTTTCTTGCCCTTGAACGATTCATTGCGTGTCTTGAGCATCTCATTGGCAAAATAGACGCATCCGTAACCGGTTGCTTCCGGACGTACCAGTGAGCCGCCCCAGTTGAGGCCTTTGCCTGTGAGAACGCCGGTGTGCTCCTGAGCAAGCTTCTTGTACATCCCGTACAGGAAGCCTATCTCGCGTCCGCCAACACCTATATCACCTGCAGGAACGTCAGTCTCAGGACCAATAATTCTCCACAGTTCAAGCATAAACGACTGACAGAAACGCATCACCTCATTGTCCGACTTGCCCTTCGGGTCGAAGTCTGAACCGCCCTTGCCGCCGCCCATAGGAAGGGTGGTGAGGGAGTTCTTGAAGATCTGCTCGAAACCGAGGAACTTGAGGATTGAGAGGTTGACCGTCGGGTGGAAACGGAGACCGCCTTTATAGGGGCCTATAGCATTGTTATACTGTACCCTGTACGCCAGGTTGACCTGAACATTGCCCTGGTCATCCATCCATGGTACCTTAAATGTCAAAATACGGTCGGGTTCAATGAGCCTCTGCAGTATGCCTGCTTTGGCAAACCTTGGATTCTCGTTGTAAACCTCCTCTATCGATTCGAGGACTTCTTTGACAGCCTGGTGATACTCGACTTCACCCGGGTGTTTCTTCTCGAGCTCAGCCAGAATCGTTTTTACTTTCATTTCAATTAATATTTGAGTTTGTGAATTATATAAAATCAAATGATTTCCAAAGGTCATCTAACCTTCAGTCATGAAAAATGACTTTGCTCATGTTTTAACCTGTGAGAGCTAAATGGCTGATTTATAATTCTTAAGTGCTTCAGCTATAATGGCTCTCTGCTTCGCTGAGAGAGCCGAGATGCTGACCGGGCTGTAGGCTGCCTTCTTGCCCTGGATCTGCTGGTAGAGAATAAGATGATGATGTAACCCCATGACTTTTGACGTAATCTCGTAACCTGCGAACTTCCCGGCGGGAATTTCAATGCTTTTACTGTCGCCAGGAATCAGTCCTGTCTTGTACCATCTGAGGGTTATATTCCTCTCATCAGAGGAAAAATAGATATACCGGTATTTCATCAAAGCAGGCCAGAATAGGGCAATCATGTAAACAACCGTTACGGAAGCAGTCACGATAGTGACGCTGCTATCACTCATTACATTCCTGAAAACCCTTTCGAAATATGCCAGGAAGATATAGAGTACATAAACCAGCGTTGAGATAAATCCTATTAGCCTCAGTGCCACTATCTTTTTGCCGTTGTCGAGAGTCATGACCGTTCTGTTTTAAACAAACTTAGCAAATTCTTTTCAAATGACCGGTGGAAATGCCGGTGATCCATAATACATTTAGTTTAGGGGCAGGAAATCTCTTTGCCTCTTGAAATTTCGCATGGAGGGAAACTCATAACCCCTGGTTATCCTCACATGGAGGGTAGCTCTTTACCTCTTTTAATCCACGAAAAAGAGAGGTCTCACTGTCTCTTTTTCAGAAAGAATTTTTTCATCATTTCCGAGCACTCTTCGGCGAGGACCCCGCTGCGGACCTGTGTTTTGGGATGAAGAATCCGGACGCCAGTTGTTGAATACCCTTTTTTCGGGTCCGGGGCCCCGTATACCACCGTTGAGATCTGGCTCCAGGCGAGGGCCCCGGCGCACATTATGCATGGCTCCACAGTGACGTATAAGGTACAGTCAGTCAGATATTTCCCGCCAAGATAGGAGGTGGCCGCCGTGATAGCCTGCATCTCGGCGTGGGCTGTAGGGTCATTGAGGGTCTCGGTGAGGTTGTGGGCACGGGCAATTATGCTATTTCCCGCAACAATAACGGCGCCAACCGGCACCTCGTCACGCTCTGCAGCCCTGGCAGCCTCGGCTATCGCCATGCGCATATAAAATTCGTCAGTTCCGGAGTCCTTCATTTGGATGTCATTAATTCGTGATCTGTTACATTACTTTGCATTCCCGGAATCGATCATCCTGGTATTTGTACCTCAGAATCAGCACTGTCAGCAACCGGTTCCGGGTGGATGACATCACTTACAGCCTGGCTGTCTTCGTTTTAAGCCTTGTTGACATGCTGGTGCGGGGGCCTCTGATTTTCTGCAATTTTAGGAAAAATGATTGAAATGTCAGCGGAAAGTTATTACCGGTTATTACCGGGAATAATCTTATTTTTGTCTCCACAATAAAATCGAAATGTACAGGACACACACATGCGGAGAGCTGTCAATCAGCAACAAAGGAGAGAAGGTAACCCTGGCGGGATGGGTTCAGAGGTCGAGGGATCTTGGAGGGATGACCTTTGTCGATCTGCGCGACCGTTATGGCATCACACAGTTGGTTTTCAACATGGAGACGGATGCATCGCTCTGCGGAATAGCGCGTAAGCTTGGACGCGAGTTTGTGATACGGGTGACGGGATCTGTGGCCGAACGCAGCAACAAGAACCCGAAGATGGCTACAGGAGAAATAGAAATAATAGCCGGGAATATTGACATACTGAACACCTCCGACGTTCCGCCCTTCACAATTGAGGAGAATACTGACGGGGGAGACGAGCTGCGGATGAAGTACCGTTACCTTGATCTGCGCCGCCAGAATGTACGCTCGAATATTTTGCTGCGTCATAAGATGGCACAGGAGGTGAGGCGTTATCTCGACGGCGAGGGGTTTATTGAGGTTGAGACGCCTGTACTTATAAAATCAACCCCCGAGGGTGCGCGCGATTTCGTTGTGCCGTCAAGGATCCATAACGGCGAGTTCTATGCCCTGCCGCAGAGTCCGCAGACATTCAAGCAGTTGCTGATGGTTGCCGGGTTCGACAAGTATTTCCAGATTGTAAAGTGTTTCCGTGATGAGGATCTGCGGGCTGACCGTCAGCCTGAGTTCACGCAGATAGACTGCGAGATGTCATTCATTCACCAGGAGGACATCCTGAACACTTTTGAGGGGCTGGCACGACATCTGTTCCGGGAGGTAAAGGGACTGGAGTTCGGGGAGAAGTTTCCGCGCATATCGTATGACGAGGCTATGAGCCGTTATGGTACGGATAAGCCAGACATCAGGTTTGGCATGGGTATTACAGAGATTACGGAGGCAGTTAAGGGGCGGAGCTTTGCGCCGTTTGAGCAGGTAGCCTATGTAGGGGCAATCTCCGCACCGGGCTGCGCAGGCTGGTCGCGCAAGCAGCTCGATGAGATCACCGAGTTCGTCAAACGCCCTCAGATAGGGGCGAAGGGCCTCGTCTGGGCAAAAGTAGAAGCCGACGGGAGCGTCCGATCATCGGCTGACAAGTTCTACAGTCCTGATGACCTCGCGAACCTGGCACTTATGACAGGCTCCGACGCGGGAGATCTTATCCTGATGAT
>JBGSLG010000029.1:0-6102 GCA_041740815.1 Bacteroidales bacterium | reverse complement strand
TCAGGATGAAATACCTCCTCACCGAATAAATAGTTGCAGCAGAAGATATCGAGGCTCCCGTCCTGGTCACTGGTGTAGAAAAAGCGCCTGTCCTCCCCTTCCTTCATCCAGTAAGCGAAGTATGGGAAATCGCTTGTCAGATATGGCCCGAACTGGTTACTGTTATTGTTTACAGCTTCAAGCAGTCCGTATTTCCTGGTAGCGGTTTGCATCTCGAAATTCCCGTCGATCAGATCGAATATGATATGCCCGTTGTAGGCGATGAAATCGAAATCGTTCCCGTATGAATTCCTGTTAGTCGAGAAGATCAGGCTGAAAAATCTCTCAGTCCAGGAGATCTGCAAATTGGAATTATAATCGTCATAGATCGAGTTGACCGATGAGAAATTCACCGGAACAGGAGGTATGATGCCCTTGTCGTAGTTAAGCCGGTTACCACCGCATGAGGTTAATAGAAGTGCTATAATCACAAAAGAGAGTATCCTTTTCATAGACTGGGAGTTTTAAGGTTCATGACGAATCCTGCATTTACGCTGGCGTGGTTCATTGGCATGGTGAAGTTGCCGTCCGGTCCTGTCTCATCTATGAATCCGGACGACATGCCATTCAGGCTGCCATTCAGGGTAACCCCATATCGCTCATTCAGCCAGTAGTTTATCCTCAGTCCCATGCTTGCAACCGGGCCACCGCCGGCATTTCTGTCCACGCTGTTAATCAATCCAAGCTCCGAGTTATTCACAAGAAGGTTGGGGTGCAAGGCGACGGCATATCCAAGGTGGAACAGCAACATCACCTCTGTATGGCTGAACTCAGGAATTTTAAGAGTGAAGCCAACGAGGGCTTTCATTATCTGGTAGTTGCCCGCGGAGACCTCGTTGGTTCCATAGCCGATAGTCCTGTCGTACTCAGCCTGGTATGACCTCTCATTAAAGATTAAACTGGAATATCCCACGGATGAAGAGAAGCCGAAGACTTTGCCGTAATAAAGGTACGCTACCTCGAGATTCGGTCCAGGGGAGGAAAATCCGGCATCATAAGTGAAGGCTTTGACCGCGAACTCATCAAGTGGTATTGAGATGCCGGTATTGACACCGAAGACAGACTTCCTTACTTTCTGCTGTGCATACGCGTTGACAGTCAGCACTGCCAGCAGTGCCAGGATAGCGAAGGTATTTTTCATTATAGTGCGGTTAGGCGAGCCGGTTAAAGATTCCGGTTCAGCGTAAGTGCTCACAAATCGTGCCAACCCGGTGCTTTTGCAGGTCTTTTTTAATGTATGGCAAGTCTGGCGGAGAAGCGGACGTAGAGGCCGGTACGGTCCGGTAGCGATAGACAGGTCACCGGTTCTTGCGGGGGCCCAGCCGGTGCCGATACCAATGGTTGACTCTCAGTCGTGCTTGTGCGGGAGCGTGCCGGTACCAGGGTTGACTCTCAGTCGTGCCTGGGGGGGGCCTGGCGGTATCAGGATTGACTCTTACTGGTGCATGCGGGGGGCCAGCCGGTGCCGGTTACGGGCCACTAGGCGGTAGAAGAAATCGCGGATGAATGCGGGGACAATCACCAGTGAACCCAGGAGTCGCCAGCCTCCGCCAAGGTCCCTGAGGATGCCCAGCACAGCCGTGGAGCGCTGATAATGCCGCCCGGATTTCTCATACACAACTGTATCAAGTTCATTATCAGGCAACCCGGCATCACGCAACATCTTCTTACCTTCTCCCGACTGCAGCGGCACAAAGCGAAACAGATTCTTCCTGTCTCGCTTTTTAATGAACCGCACCTGACTGGTGCAGAGGTTGCACTGGCTGTCATATAACACTGTTCCGCCCATACATGACTAACATAGTAAACCGGGATTTGTTCCATGCCGGAGCCGGAAAAGGAAGTGATAAGCAGATTTAAAACTTTCAGTGAAACTATCTCAATGATTTTTTCATTATCTTAATCCGCTGAAAAGGACATATGTTACATGACTGATATTCAGACACTCTACCAGGAGGCTATTAAGTTTGCTGCTGAAAAACACGGGCCCCAGAAGGTTAAGGGCTCAGAAAATCCTTATATTGTACATCTCAGCAACGTGGCCATGGAGCTCTTCGCCGCAGCCTCCCACACACCAGGTTTTGACCTGAAATTTGCAATCCAGACAGCTCTGTTGCATGATACCCTTGAGGACACACCCACAACCAAAGCTGAGCTGGAGAAGGTGTTCG
Organism: Bacteroidales bacterium; assembly: GCA_041740815.1. GTDB lineage: Bacteria > Bacteroidota > Bacteroidia > Bacteroidales > VadinHA17 > SR-FBR-E99. Next base: position 3,892 of record JBGSLG010000029.1, on the reverse strand, counting down.
GTGATGAGATAGCCGAAGCGGTCTGGGCACTGACCAAGGATCCCAAGCTTCTGAAGGATTACAGGCTGACGGACAGCCTGGCAAAGATCAGTCAGTGCAGGAAAGAGGTCTGGGCGGTCAAGCTGGCCGACAGGATAACCAACCTGCAAAAGCCGCCTAAAAACTGGAGCAAGAGTCACATCACCGAGTTCTATTACGACTCAATTCAGGTTCTGGAGGCACTCCATGGAGGAAATGAATTCCTGGAGAAGAGGCTTGCCACTAAGATCGAGGAGTATAAGGGCTTTTGCGGAGTCTGATACTTTCACATGGCGATAAATCCTGCCATATTGGTCCGGCGGTTTTCTATCCTGGTCGCAAATAATCTACCGCGGTCAGTTATCCTTTTTTTCCTGCTGTTGATTGCTGCATCTCACATGAGCGCCCAATCCGTCGAAGTCACCGTTACGGGAATCAGGTCAGAGAAGGGACAGATTGCCATAGGAGTCTTTATTGATGAAGAGAGTTTCCGGAGAGAGGAGGCATACCTTGAAATACAATTTCCAAAAAAGGATATCATAGACGGAGTCATGACCGTAAGCTTCAGCTTGAATCCGGGTGTTTACGGACTATCTCTCCTGGATGATGAGAACAGCAACAGGAAAATGGAATACAATTTTTTGGGGATACCGAAGGAGGGATTCGGATTTTCCGGTTATTACCATACCGGTATTACCAGGCCGAAGTTTGAAGACTTCATGTTTACTGTTGTTCAGGGGCAGGAGATGAAGATCACCGTCAGGATGAAGTATTTCTGACGCCGGGGCAACGATAGGCCTGCCGTATGCGGGGAGTCCGGCGAAGCTTTGTTCTGGAACTCGTCAAGGCAGACAACAAGCTTCTGTTTCTTTTCGGCTGCAATCTTTTCTGCAAGATCAAGGACTTCATCAGGATTTGCCTTAAGTTCTTTCCAGTCGAAGTTCAATGATAACTCATTGGTCAAATCTGCATTCAATATTATCTTAGGTACAAGCTGACGGAAGAAACGTTTTGCCGAGTCAACAGATTATATGTTACATTTTTGTTAGTAACCAATTTGTTACATACATCTTGCAAACATTTGTCGCACAGGGTTGTTTAACATGGAGAAAACAAAATTTCTCCGAAAATGAAAAATGGAAGAGAGCTTGTAATAACAATAACAGCTTTACTGATTATTCAATCATTCACAACCATGGCTTTTGCAGAGACTGAAAAACAGAAATACAGAGTCGTCCGCTCCGAGAAGGAGTTTGAGGTAAGATTCTACCCTTCCGCAATACTTGCGACGGTATACTCGGATGCAAGGAATTATAAGGAACTGTCGACCCCGGGATTCAGGAAGCTTGCCGGATATATCTTTGGTGGCAATGAATCTGACACAAAGATTTCCATGACCTCCCCGGTACATATGGATATGAATAATGCCTCCATGAGTTTCGTGATGCCCTCATCCTTCAGTGAGGAGAACCTCCCTAAGCCTGATGATCCCGGCGTAAAGATCGAGCGTACGGATGATGTGTACGTAGCTGCAATCCGTTTCGGCGGATATGCCTCAGACAAGGACATCAGGAACTACTCGGAGAAGCTCAGGGCGATGCTTGAGGAGAAAGGAATCAAATGGTATGGCAACTTCCGTTATCTCGGATACAATCCCCCTTTCCAGCCTTTTGGCAGGAAGAACGAGATAATAGTGAATGTTGAGTGGAAGGAATAGCTGTAAAGTCGAAAGTCCCGATACACTTCGTTATCGGGATTTCGTCTCCGCCAAATGGCGGAGCCTCAATCTGTAAAGTCCGTACAGTCGAAAGTCTTGCTTGAATGAATAATTCATAATTCATAAATCTTAATTCTTAATTTCAACCTTCTGCCTATGGATTACAATAGTATCTGGCAAAAGAATAATCTCGACAGGTCGTCATCTCCTTACCTGAGGCAGCATGCCGGCAACCCGATATGGTGGCAGGAATGGAGCAAGGAGACCCTCACTCATGCCGCAGACGAGAAGAAGCCGCTGCTTGTCTCGGTGGGGTATGCTACCTGTCACTGGTGCCATGTGATGGCCGCCGAAGCATTCTCAGACCCGGAGACGGCCGGCTACCTCAACGAACATTTTGTGAGCATCAAGGTTGACCGTGAGCAGAGGCCCGACATCGACCAGTACATGATGAACTTCATACAGGCTCAGACCGGCAGCGGCGGGTGGCCGCTGAACGTCTTTCTCACCCCGGACCTGAAACCGGTGCATGCTCTGACATATGCCCCGTTGCGTACAGCGGGAAACAGGTATTCTTTTCTCTATATCGCACATGCAGTTACAGAGTTCCTGGAAAAAAGAGGCGACAAAATCATGTCATTCAGTCCTTCGGAACAGGAGGCACCCCTGGCAGATGCAGAGCGACTGACTGAAAGCCTCAGCGAATATTTCGACGGTGAGTCCGGCGGGTTCGGCTCAGGCCAGAAGTTCCCTCCGCATTCAACACTCCTCTTCATGCTCTACCACATGGCAGTCAAAGGTGCGGCGCGGATGACCACCGGCAAGGACGGGGCAGACGATCAAAAAAGCGAGGTTGGAAAGGACAGAGAAGCCAACTCAGAGACAGCGGATGGAATTGTCAGCGGGATGGTCACCACAACGCTTGATGCGATGATGATGCGGGGTCTGAATGATCACCTGCAGGGAGGTATTTATCGCTATTGTGTCGACCCCGAATGGACCATCCCTCATTTCGAGAAGATGCTCTATGACCAGGCGATGGCGCTATGGAGCTACAGCCTGGCCTGCAGGGTGACGGGAAGCGAGCACTACAGGACGATGGCGGAGAAGATTGTGAAGAGTCTCGATGAGACATTCCTTCATGACGGGATGTATGTCTCGGCCTTCAATGCCGACACTGATCATAAGGAGGGAGTCACCTACCTCTGGAGCATGGAGGAGCTTGCCTCGTTGCTGACACCTGAGGAATATTTTCGGTTCCGCGAGGTCTACGAGATAAGCAGCAGCGGCAACTTCGAGGGGCTTAACCACCTCATCAGGAAGACTTACGACCGCATAGATGACATTGAGGAGAAGCTTCTGAAGGCCAGGATGAAACGCAGTCAGCCCTCGCGCGATGATAAGATCCTAAGCGGGCTCAACGCCCTGACCGCCGTATCGCTTATTCAAGCGGGCAGGCACCTCGGCCGGCCTGATCTTGAGGCGGGGGCGGTGACCCTGGTCTGGAAGCTACTTGAAACATTCTGGGACGGATCGTCGCTGGCTCATTCCTGCTTTGACGGGGTGCTTCAGCGGCAGAGCTTCCTCTCCGATGCCGCCGCATTACTGCTGGCAATCACAATGCTTTACGAGACCGATGAGTCATGGGGAGAAACTATGACTTCCATAGCGGAATATGTCAGAACATTCCGTGAGGAAGACAAGTGGATTGAGTCTGATGCCGATGACTTTATGAAGATTTATGCCTCGTGGTTTGATCATCCCGTTCCTTCGGCGGTGAGCCTGGCGGAGACGGCGCTGACGCGTGTGGCGCTTCTCACCGAAGGCGATGTGACCCCGGCGGTCTTCCGCAGGACGTACCAGTCGGATTTCTATAATATCAACGTGCTTCTGACAGAGGATCTCTTCCACCTCTATACCACGAGGGAGCCGCTTCCGTGGAGTAAAATCCCGGTCAACTCGCTACAGAAACGAGGCGAATCGGAAACCATATGCCATAACAGGACCTGCACTCCTTTTAGTCAGTAGGCAATAGTGAATAGTCAGTAGTCAAAATTGACCGCAGGACCGCAGGACCGCAGGACCGCAGGACCGCAGGACCGCAGGACCGCAGGACCGCAGGACCGCAGGACCGCAGGACCGCAGGACCGCAGGACC
>JBGSLG010000028.1:0-3775 GCA_041740815.1 Bacteroidales bacterium | reverse complement strand
TACCAGGATGAAAACCTGACGTCCTAACCACTAGACGAATGGACCTTAAAGAACTTAAAAAAGCGGATGCAAAGATGGAGCCTTTTTTTTTAACTGCAAAATATTTTTCAAAAAAATAGTTCCTGCTTTGCATCCGCCATTATATGGGCCTGGGGATGTCTCCTAGAAGACGTACCTTACCGAGAAGCCTCCGTTCCAGTAGTACCAGCCCGGTCCGCTGGTGAGCTGGAAGCTGGGGCCGACGCCGAGAGAGAAGTTAAGCGGAATATCATCAAGTGTGTATTCCAGGCCGACAATGCCGTCTACACCAAGCAGAAGGCCTGTGCCATAGTCATTTTTGTAATAGTCATTCCAGAATCCGATATGTGCTCCGGGGCCGATGAACCAGTCGAGGTTGGGAGTCCAGTCTGTTGGTTTCTGCCACTGGTAAAAACCGGTGATGACAAAGTTATGACCCCAGTAGCCGGTACCGGCTATCAGTTCAAGAGCATTGGTGCTGTTAATGAAGGTTTTGAAGGTTATCCCTGAGGGATCACCGCCCCTGAGGCCTATAGCTGATTTGTAACTCTGGGCCTGTGCACCGATTGTGAGCGCAACAAGTAACAGTAAGATAGTCATTGTTCTTTTCATCATATTGGAATTTAATTATTGATAATAATTTGTGCAAATTTACAACAAACTAACGGACCAGCCCCGTTTTTGTTTATTTGAAGAGCAACAAACTTAGTGCCATGACTGCCATGCCTGACACCAGTCCGTAGATAGACAGGTGGTGTTCGCCGTACTTCTCGGCTGCAGGAAGCAGCTCATCGAGGGAGATGAAGACCATTATGCCTGCAACGAAAGAAAAGAGTATTCCCATCAGGGATTCGGTCATCAAAGGCATCAGAATGAGATATCCGACGATAGCTCCGACAGGTTCGGCCAGGCCACTAAGGAAAGAGAGTTTGAAGGCTTTGCGCTTACTGCCTGTGGCATAATAGATAGGGACGGAGACGGCTATGCCCTCCGGAATGTTGTGTATTGCTACTGCGACCGCTATCGCGATCCCGATCTTCGGGTCGGAGAGAGCCGCGGTAAAGGTCGCCAGTCCCTCCGGGAAATTATGGATCCCTATTGCCAGGGCCGTCATGGTGCCCATGCGCATCAGTTTACCGCTCCTGATTTCATCTTCTCCCCCCTCTATTTTCTTAATCTCGTGAGGGTTTTCATACGAAGGGATCAGCCTGTCAATTATGCCAATAAGGGCGATGCCACCGAAGAAGGCAAGCACAGCAACCCACCATCCCTGGCGGTCTCCCATTGATTCAGCAAGCACCTCGCGTCCCTTAAAAAATATCTCCACGAAAGCCACATAGATCATAACCCCGGCCGAGAAGCCGAGACTGATTGTAAGGAACTTCGTATTTGTCCTTTTGGCGAAGAAGGCAATGGTGCTTCCAACACCCGTGGCAAGACCTGCAAAGAGAGTCAGGAGAAATGCAAATAAAATGGTATGAAAGTCGTAGTCCATAAGCCTGTCTCTCGCTGAGAGCAGCTGCGAAAATACCAAAATTGGTTATCTTGCGGCCGGTTATATTCTTAAAAATGAAATTATCTCTTTTTAATATATCAAATTTCAGGGTTGACGGCGGTGCGATGTTCGGCGTGATACCGAAAGCCTTATGGAGCCGGCAGGTGGCTTCGGATGAAAATAACACCATTGAGCTCTGCCTCAATTCTCTTGTCATTGAGACCAATGACAGGATTATCCTTGTGGATGCAGGCTGGGGCGACAAGCAGGATGAGAAGTTCTTCCGCCATGCGTACCTTAGCGGAGGATCCGGCCTGACAGGTGGTCTTGCACAGTGCGGATACAGGCCTGATGATATCACCGATGTCATCATCACCCATCTGCATGCTGATCATTGCGGGGGCTGTTTCGCCAATGTGCCGGGAGGAGGAACAAGGGCTGTCTTCCCCAACGCAACTTACCACATAAGCCGCGCTCAGTGGGAGTGGGCAAATGATTCAAATCTCCGCGAGGAGGATGCTTTCCTGTCGGAGAATATCAAACCCTTTGAAGAGAGCGGAAAACTGAACCTGATAGAGGAAAACGGGGAGATTTGCCCGGGAGTGATGGTGAAGATCTGCTACGGGCATACACCGGGACTAATTATACCTGTTATCCGGTACCGTGACAGACAGTTTATATATGTTGGTGATCTCATGCCCACTATAGCTCATATCCCGTTACTATGGAACATGGCATATGACCTTCTTCCGCTTGTGACTATTGCAGAGAAGCAGGAGTTCCTTGAGGAGGCGTTGCGAAACGAGCATATCCTGATTTTTCAGCATGATCCGCAGGCTGAATGTTGTGCTCTCACCGAGACACCAAAGGGAATAAGGGCAGGGGCCAGGGGCCGGATGGCAAACTTTCTTTAATTTGACTATTTTGCTGATGATGATCCTCTGACCACCAGCTCGGAGGTGATGATCCTGTTCTGCAGCGGGCCTCTGGGCTTCTCGATGCGGTCAATCAACATCTTCGCTGCCACCTGTCCCATCTCGTAGCCCTTCTGGTCAACCGAGGTGAGGGATGGGTCGGTGAGTGTGGCTATCTGGCTGTTTGTAAAGCCTACAACGGCAATATCCTCCGGTATCTTCAATCCGTGTCTCTTGATTATCATCAGGGCCTGTGCTGCAGTCAGGTCATTGACGGCAAAGAAGGCGTCAGGACGGGGATTGCGCATGAGGAGTCCTGGTATAACCGCTTCCGCACTTTCAATATCATCGCAATTGACAATATCCGTTTCGGAGGGTGTCAGGCGGTATTCCTTCATGGCTTTAAGGTATCCGCTGAGCCTGTTGCGGGCTATTGAAAGCTGTTGCGGACCAGAAAGGTGCACAATGCGCTTCTTCCCGGAGCGAAGCAGGTGGTTAACTGCCTTGTATGCTCCGGTCTCATCATCTATAACCACGCTGTCGGTCTTCAGATCCTCGGCGGCACGGTCGAAGAAGACAAGGGGTATGTCTTTGTCGAGGATGCTCCGGTAGTGGCTGAAATCCGTTGTGGTCTTGGCCACTGATGCAAGGATCCCGTCGACACGGCTTGATAGAAGAGTCCTGATGTTCTTTATCTCATGCTCCCACATCTCATTGCTCTGACAGAGGATCATGTTGTAGTCGCGCTGATACACCACATCCTCTATGCCGCTGATGACCGTTGAGAAGAAATAGTGTACTACATCAGGGATGATCACCCCGATTGTTTTTGACGATCCGCTCTTAAGGCTGAGGGCTATGGGGTTGGGTCTGTAGTTCCACCGTTCGGCAAGTTCACTGACGGCATCACGGGTGGCCTTGCTGATGTCCGGATGGTCCTTGAGCGCTCTCGAGACGGTGGAGGGTGATATACCCAGCTCGCGCGCGATATCTTTTATTGTAATATTTTCTCTGCCCATTTGGGGGAAGGCTCATATGCGTAAAGATAATAAAAAAAAGACTTTTTTAAAGGGTTTCGTAATTAGCACAATCTCAATTCAAACGTTTGCGGTAACGTTTGCGTAAAAAAGCTGAAAAAGAGTTGGTTAACTCTGAAAAAAGAGCGATTTTTATCGTTCCAAATCTGATCGAATCAATTTAACAATACCAATAATTCTGTAAACTGCAATTAAACTAATCTATTTATGGAGAAACTAACTGGAAAACGGCTCTTCATGCTGACCTTCGGCATAATGATGAGTCTTGTTGCCTTAGGGCAACAGGTAAGAGTGTCAGGTACAGTTTCCGA
>JBGSLG010000027.1:0-5515 GCA_041740815.1 Bacteroidales bacterium | reverse complement strand
AAACCAGTTGAATGTACAAAATACTCTTTTGGTGAATTTTCCTCTTTGATGAATCCGAATCCTTTGAATTCATTGTAGAATTTTACTGTTCCTTTACTCATTATTTGATTTTATTAATATCGCACAAAGATACACCAAATTTTCCATATATTTTATTTATTCTCAATAAATTAAATTGGCCATGGTTTAATCTCCCGGACCCGGTGATCCGGATAAATCTTTAACATGGCAACCTTAAAAACTCCTAAACATGAAACTGAAATTTATTGGGAATTTTTTTCTTGCCTCCGCCATTCTGTTTTCTTCATTCAGCAGAAATGATCTTCCAATGTTTAAATCAACCGGATTCTCCATATACCCTGACCGCGTTGAGCAGGGCGGGTTCAGGGGTTCAGGGCTGCAGCGCTGAACCCTGAACAGATGATCTCGGACTATGCCAGCCCGGCAGCCGGGACAGATCCGGTTATCCAATCCAAGTTCAGCATTAACGGCCGCGACAATGAACTGGCTTTCGGCGTAAACCACCAGGCCAATATCTATCCCGACGGTGACGTCAGCTCGCCAGGGCCGGTTATCTCTTCAGGCAGCCTATACCAGGCAGATCGGGCGAAAGCGTATAGAAGGGAGCTTTGTATTCCGGGCCTGCAGTAAAGGGCTCCAGTCCGGGTTCAATATGCGGGTCAAGGTCAATGTGGCTGAAGCAACCCATTCCTGCAGCGAAATGAACCGAGCACCCCAGTGCCAGCTTCGTCTCAAGCATACACCCTATCATGAGCTTGATATTTGCGCTGCGGGCAATGGCGGCAATGTCCATCGCTTCAATGATACCCGACTTCATTAGCTTAATATTGATATAATCTGCGCAACCTGCGCGGACAACGTTGATGGCATCAGCGCTTGTAAAGACCGACTCATCGGCAGCTATCGGTATGGATGTATGATCCTTGACAAAGCGCATACCCAGCAGATCATATCTTGATACAGGCTGTTCGAACAATATAGGGCGGATGCCATTCTTCCCCATCTCCTCAATGAAATGTACCGCTTCGCAGGGCGAATAACCCTGGTTTGCATCGATGGTGATCCCGCATGCCGGAGCTCCCTCCTTGATGGCCAGGAGGCGGTCTATATCGTCTGTCAGTTTTTTACCGACCTTGGTCTTGAGAACCGTATAACCTGCCTTTGCAAGCTTCATTGCATTGGCTTTTGCCGTCTCCGGAGGTACGATATCAATTGTATAGTCTGTCTCAGCCTTGTTCCCGGCGCCGCCGAAAAACTGGTATAAGGGAATGTTAAGCACTTTTGCATAGGCATCAAGAAGCGCCATCTCAATCGCACACCGGGCTGTAACCTGAGCCCAGAACACACCCCGCAGAGTGGCTGAGATGGCCCTGTAGTCAGTTATATCCTTCCCCTTGATGAAATCGACACAGCTGTTGAGAGTGGCAAGCACAGTGGCCTGATTCTCTCCGTTGATCGGTTCCAGCGGCGCCGCCTCACCGTATCCTTCGATCCCGTTGTCAAGAACAATTGTGACAAGTGCGTTCTCAATGCTGTATTTAGTCCCGATCGCTATCCTGAAAGGTTCTTCCAGAGGTACGTTAACAGGCTCAATGAATACCTTTTTGATTTTAATTGCTTCCATTTTTATCTTTCCATTTTTTTAACAAATCCAGTAAATGACTGACCTGATCTGCCGTGTGGCTGACAGATACTGCTATCCTGATCTGGTGCATCTCTTTTCTGACGGGATAATTCATGAACGGTGCTATCAATCCGTTATCCTCAAGGAACAGCGACAGACCCCTTGCCTTCTCAGGGGAATTCATAATAACAGGGATTATTGGCGTTCTGAAGTGCGTTGTCTCGAAATCCATTGCGATGATCTCCTCCCTCAGTCCCCACGCTTTGTCAAGCAACTCCTTGCGCAGGCCGGGATTATTCCCGATAATTGCCAGGGAGGCGATGCCCGCTGCCGCAATGGGCGGAGGCAAAGCTGTTGAAGCCTGGTATGTTGCTGACCTCTCCCGGATCATCTCTGTCAGGTTCTTACTTGCAGAGATGAATCCTCCGTATCCTCCAAGGGCCTTGCTCATGGTCTCCGTCTGATAAACCTTTTCATCTTCAGGAAGGCCGAAATGCTCCGGGGTTCCCTTACCTGTATCTCCAAGGATACCTGTTGAGTGTGCATCATCAACCACCAGGAGTCCATTATGCTTCTTCACCACAGGGTAGATCCTTTCGAGTGGGGCTATCTCGCCTGTCAGCGGGAAGATGCCGTCAGTCACAATGAGAGGATTGGATCCACGGTTGTAGTCAAGCAGATAATCAAGATGATCGGCGTCACAGTGATCATAATACATTACTTTGACCACATCGGCAGGAATGGCAGCAATGATGCTGGCGTGGGCCGACTGATCGATGAAGATCGTCGAATAGCTTCCCTTGAGGATCTCCAGGAGAATGCTGTTTCCCTGGTACCCCGATGCAAAAACAACTGCATCCTCCTTCCCTTTGAATGATGCAAGTGCACTCTCCAGCTCAAGATGTAAATCGGAGGTTCCGGTTGTATGCCTTGAAGCAGAGAAGTTTACACCGTATTTTTCAACAGCCCTTATTACTGCTGCCTTTATGTCAGCATTGCCGGCAAGGCCGAGGTAATTGTTTCCTGCGAAGTATGAATACTTTTTACCGTTGCTTATGATATAGTTACCGACTTCGCTGTTTAAGAGGATCATAAAACTGTGCTTGTTTCAATCTAACAGAGTGTACCAAAATTACGGTTTAAAAAAATCATTCTTCACCCTGAACAACAGAAATTATGTAACAAAATGCTCATATCATGCCGTAAAGCATAATGACGGGTATTTAGTTTTCATCTTTGCCCGATACTTATTGATTTGTTATATTGCCGATTATACCCGTACATTGTAAATTAAGAAACTCAAAATAATATATAAATATCATGGAAACACTAAGTAACTGGTCTGACAAAATCATCCCCTGGCTAATGTCACACGGATTGCGTATTGCCGTCATCGCCATAGTCGCTGTTTTGCTTGACAAAATAATCTCCAGGATCATAATAAGAACAATCAGGGCATCAGTCAAAGGAGATGAAAATACTTCTCCCGAGGATGAAAGAAAGCGTGAGGATACTCTCATCAGGATATTTAACGGTTCGGTCAACATAGCGGTCACTGTAATTGCCATTATGATGATACTTGAAGAACTCGGCGCTGAAATTGGCCCCCTGATTGCCGGTGCCGGTATAGTTGGTCTGGCGGTAGGTTTCGGAGGACAATATCTTATAAGGGATATCATTACCGGACTCTTCCTTATGCTTGAGAACCAGTATCGCATAGGTGACGTTGTGAATATCGAAGGATTAGGCGGTGCGGTTCAGGATATCAGCCTGAGGAAAACAACGCTCAGGGACCTCGACGGCACTGTACATCATATACCTCACGGATCGATAACGAAGATATCGAATCTGTCGAAAGACTTTGCCAGGGTTAATCTTGACATGGGTGTTGCCTACAGCACAAATCTGGAGCATCTCATAGAGGTGATCAACAGAACAGGGAACGAACTTGCCGCCGACCCTGTCTTTAAGGATGCCATTATCACTCCGCCGCAATTCCTGAGGGTAAATGAATTTGCAGACTCTGCCATAATTGTGAAGATACTTGGAGATACAAAACCTCTCAGACAATGGGAAGTGGCAGGTGAGTTACGCAAGAGACTGAAGATAGCCTTTGACAGGGAAGGAATCGAGATCCCGTTCCCCCAGAGAGTCATCTATCACACAAAGGAGTAAAAACAAAGGCCGGTCTGTTGCACCGGCCATTGTTTCAGAAGCGTTCTACCTGTCTCTTTATAATGGCTTTTGTACTTTCATCTCACCCTTCAGTTGGAACTCGACAGGGACGGTGAAACCCACATCCACCGGTTTCCCATGTTGCATGCCAGGTTTCCAGTCGGGCATGCTTTTAACAACCCTCACTGCCTCGGCATCAAGCAACGGATGAGCTGATTTTTCAACCCTGACATCAGATACCTTTCCGTTGGCTCTGACCACAAAGCTGACCTTGACCAATCCGGTGATATTCTGAGCTTTTGCTTCTTCAGGATACCTGAAATTATTCGCTACAAATGCAAACATGGCCTCCTCGCCACCCGGGAACACCGGCATTTCCTCCACTACCATAAACACTTCCTCTTTCTTATCAGCTTTCTTAATGATATCCATTCCTGTAGCTGGCTTCGGGTCCGAGGCTTTCTTGGAAGTAATCTCAATAACGCCTTCCTTCCCCTTTTCGCCGTAAGCTTTGACTGCGGCCTCGCCCTTAATTACGTTTATTGAAGCGATCTCTTCAGGTGAAATTTCTGAGATTGGTTTTTTGCTTATTACTCCGTCAATAACAACAAGAGGATCTCCTGTTAATTCCGATGGTGGCGGTGGAGGTGGTGGTGGTGTTGCAGCTGAGGCCTCGTTCGTTAGTGCAGTAATGACCAGCGTCTCCATAACCACCGGCTTCTTCTTCATACCGATTGTAAAAACCGGACCTGCAGAGGCCTTCAACACCGCTGTTTCATAACCCACAAATGATACTATTAGTACCGCGTCATCTGCCACATTATCAAGAGCAAAGCGCCCCTTTTCATCAGAAGTGGTACCAACGGTGGTTCCCTTGACCAAAACAACTGCTCCCTCCAGTGGAGTGCCGTCCTCACTGAGAACAACACCCTTGACTGATTTGGTGAGCTCAGCCTGAATGGCGCTGGCAGGAGGTGAATCTGCTCCTTCTGAAGTGACCCTGTACTGTGGTTCTGCAAAGGCGTATAGGACGATTGCAGCAACAGGCAGGATCAGCAGCAGCCTGAGCTTCCTGTAGGGTGAACTGATCTTATTTTTCATCATCGTAAATCGTTTTTTGTTTAGTGAAAAACTAAAAAAGTTGCCCAGATCAATCACGGGTGACCCCGCTATCTGGTTGAGAAGAGCAGCCTTGTACAGAACCGGGTCAGATGTGCGCTGCAGCGCCTCTGAATCGGCCAGGTACTCATGATTCTGCCTGACGAACCGGGAATAGATCCAGACGGCAGGATTAAACCATTGAACTGCACAAATAAAACCTGAGAGCAACAAGTCCAGCCAGTGCTTCTGTCTGATGTGCACTACCTCATGATTCATTATCTCCCTCGTCTCAGTCTCCGAAACGGAAGGATTGACAACAACAAAGGAGAATAATGAAAAAGGAGATGGAAAATCGGACGACCGAATCAGTTTTACCGGATAACCTGATACCGGTCTGGCCCTTTTTGCCACTTTTAATACAGGAACCATCTGGATGAAAAACCTGGCAGCAATGAACAAAACCCCTGTCAGCCAGATACCATATATTAAAAGATTCAACAGGTCCGGGCGTGTCGCAGCCCGTGAAATTCCACCGCTCAAGGCACCTGCAGTCGTCAGCGTCTGAATCTCAGGCACGGCAACCACATACCTCAC
>JBGSLG010000026.1:0-46937 GCA_041740815.1 Bacteroidales bacterium | reverse complement strand
GGCCCAGGCTGAGAAGGAGGCAACGAAGGAGGTGCGTGAAGAGCTCGACTCATTCCGCGAACAGCTGGCAAAAGAGGAGAAGCACCAGGAGGTGACAATGGCTGCGGCTCCACGGCTTGACACGCCCGCGGCAAGCATAGTGAAGCGCATAACGAAGAAGAAGGAACCGGAACCGGCGGTGAAGAAGAAAACAGGAAAGCTGGCACCGGGCGACTTTGTAAGGATCACCGGAACCGATACCCTGGGAGAGGTGACGGAGATACGTGGAAAGAAATTGCAGATAATCTCCGGCAGCCTGAAGATGAGTGTCGATATCTCTGGCACCGAGCCTGTGGATGCGGCCACCTACCGTAAGGAGTTGTCTAAAAACAAGCCGCAGCCCAGGATAGACTGGTCGCAAAACACAAGGCGCAACCAGTTCAACTCTGAGATCGATGTCAGGGGGATGCGTACCGAAGAGGCACTGCAGGTGGTGCAGGAATTCATCGATACAGCAATGATGATTCAGTACCGCAACCTGCGTATCCTCCACGGGAAGGGCAACGGCATCCTCAGACAGATGATAAGACAGTACCTCGAGTCAACCGGCGCAGTAAAGAGCGCAATAGACGAGCACGTAGAGAGAGGCGGAGCAGGCATCACCCTCGTCGAACTTGACATCTGACACAGGTCAACCCGGCATCACCCTCGTCGAACTTGACATCTGACACAGGTCAACCCGGCATCACCCTGGTTGAACTTGACATTTTGACACAGGTCAACCCGGCATCACCCTGGTCGATCTTAACAACAGAAAACTTCAACATGTCATACTGACAATTTTCATCTTTTATCCGGATCGAATTGTATATAATTGCATAACGAATAATACAACCATGAAGAAATCCCTCCTCACACTGATTATGTTTGCCCTCATAGCCACTGCAGGCGCACAGACAAATGACTTTTATGATGATGCACCCACAAACCCGCTGAAGGGAGCCAGAAAGATCCTTGTGACGGGCGAGGTGCAGAAGGAGATGACTGTGGATATCAGCAGGCTCCCGCTGCACAGCATCATTGTCAAGGAGACCACGCTCAGCGACAGCGCCGCAGGCTTCACCGGTGCCTACCGGTATGACGGGTACTCTCTTTACGACATCCTTGACAAAGTTGTGCTGAAGAAGAAGAACGAGGCAGAATTTCCGCCTATAATAGACCTCTATGTTGAAGTTACAAATGACAGGGGTGAGAGCGTCATCTTCTCATGGGGCGAAATCTATTATCCCGTTAACCGCCACCGGCTGCTGATAGCTACATCGGTGGCACGCATAGTACCCTCCAAGGCAAAGGATCTCTGGCCGCTGCCGACCGAGACGAAAATTGTGGCTGGAAACGACCTTGTCACCTCCCGCAACATCAGCAACCCGGTGAAGATAACGGTGAAGTCGCTCGACAGCAAGTATGCCATTAATAAAGGTATGACTCCCCTCTTCTCAGAGACGATGAGGATCTGTGTCAACGGCAAGCAGCGGAGCATAATGACGGCACTGCCTGAGCCAGTTAATCTTGAGACCTACCAGACTGTGTTCTATGGTCGCGGGATGGGTATCCACGGCACTACGCCATTCAGGGGAGCGATGCTTTCTGAGCTCCTCAAGGGACACTACAGGACCTCAGCCGAAGCTCTGCGCCAGGGCATTGTTGTCATTGCCGGCGTTGACGGTTACCGGGCTGCATTTACCCTGAGCGAGATCGTCAACCGCAATGATCAGCAGGAGGTCCTGCTCATCGGCAGCGACAATTACGAGGACGCAGGCCGGTTCTCGCTCTTCCCCGCAGGCGACTTCTTCTCTGACCGTGCCATCAAGGCAATCATGGAGATCGATCTGCTGCTTCCAAAAGCCGGTTCGCAATGGGCCATCGTCGTCCACGGCGGCGCCGGCACTATCACCCGTGAACGCATGACGCCTGAGATCGAGGCCGAATACCGTGCCATGATGAAGGCGGTGATAGATACCGGCGCAGCCATCCTGGCTTCCGGCGGCTCGGCCCTTGACGCGGTGGAACGCACAATCAGGCTCATGGAAGACTCCCCGCTGTTCAATGCCGGCAGGGGCGCCGTCTTTACCCATGAAGGCCGCAATGAGCTCGACGCCTCAATCATGGACGGCAGTGACCTCGCCGCCGGCGCCGTGGCCGGCGTGACCGACATACGCAACCCCATCACCGCCGCACGCACCGTCATGGAGAAGTCACCCCATGTTATGCTCACCGGCAAAGGCGCTTCGGATTTTGCCGCGGAGAAAGGACTGGAGATAGTAGACCCCTCTTATTTTCGGGTTGAGAGCAGATTCAATGAGTTACAAAGGGCACTGAAGGACGACAAGCACGGGACTGTGGGATGTGTGGTACTCGACATGAACGGAGACCTGGCAGCAGGGACATCCACAGGCGGTATGACAAACAAACGCTACAACCGCGTGGGCGATGCCCCTGTGATAGGAGCAGGGACCTACGCTAACAACGCCACCTGTGCGGTGTCAGCAACAGGCCATGGCGAGTTCTTTATAAGGTATACAGTGGCACATGATATCTCGGCCCTGATGGAATACAGGGGACTGACTCTTGAGGAGGCAGCCGACATTGTGATACATGAAAAACTTATCAGGGTTGGCGGAACGGGTGGCGTGGTAGCCGTTGACCGCAAGGGAAACGTCTCCATGCCGTTCAACACCGAAGGCATGTACAGAGGCTACAAAACATCGGAAGGTAAGTCAGGTGTATTCATCTTTTCCGACGAGCCTGATAAACTGACCCCGTAGACTGATGGGCACACGGCCCTGACCCCCGGAGCCAACGGCCCTGCCCTCCGGGGCAGCAGGCCTGAACGTATGAAAAGAAAACGCGGCGCTCTGTCCGGGGCGCCGCGTTCATTGAAATATAATCCAAATCGTCTAAAAGAGCCTTACTGATCCGTACGAGGCATTGACGGTCACCGTCGCTGTCGGGTTGGCACACTTGCCTACCTTGCCGGCCATCTCCGTGGAGGTGTTGCCTACGATACGCCTGTCAGGTGAGAAATTTGCATCATCTATCTTCACACTGCCGTATGAGCTGTTGGCGTCAAGCCTGTAGCATGCCTCCGGGTCTATACCCAGCTTAACCGCACAGTAGCCTGCCTTCACCGTTACCTTTTCAAAACCGGCAGGTATCCGGTCAACATTGAGGTTGCCGTATTTCGTCTCCACCTCCAGTTTCTTGTTCACCCTCTTGAAGTTGAGGTCGGTATACCCTCCGAGCACCACAATGTTGTTTGCGGCTCCCACAGTGTACCCGTCGTAATTGCTGTCTGCCACCAGCGAGCTGACCTCGGTCACCGAGATCTTTGAATACTTGCTGTCAATCAGCAGTGCTGTAGCCCTTTCCACGCTGAACATACCGCAGTAACGGGTGTTGATCTCTGCCCATCCAAGCTCCTCGATGGTGCCTTTACCATAAGCAACAATAAGGGTGTTGAGAGGCTTGACATTGCCCCTGGTGAGCTTACTCACTGTGAGATCGCCGTACTTGGCAGTCAGTCTGGCATGCCCGGAGACCTCATCCACCACCGTATTGCCATACTTGTTGTCTATACTGAGATTGATATATGCAGGCATCCTGACAGTATAGTTGATGCTGAAGCTGTTATTCGAGCCTTTCCAGCTTATTGATGAGAAATCGTTGCTGAATACAGTCTCAGCTGTGAGGTTACCGCCCTCTTCTGTGAATTCCACGGTGATCATCTCCAGCATCTTCTTTGCCTTATCGGCCGAGGGATGATCAATCTTGACTGTAACATCAACCACTATGTTATCACGGTCCCAGGTCTCCGTGACAACGGACCCGAACTTATTGCTTATACTGAGGGTGGTGTTGTCAGTCGGGACCATCTCCCGGTGATATTCTTTCTTTACCTCTTCCGCAGAGGCTGTTATGGCTACTGCGCAGAACAAGGCTGCGAACAGTGTTACCCGCTTGTTAAATAACGACTTTTTCATGGCTGGCTGGATTTTCGGTTTCTGCTTTTATCTGTCTGAGCTGTTCAAGGATGTAATTCATCACGTCCAGTTTGGTCTGGTAGTGCTTGATCATGGCGTCAATGATACGCTGGTCACTGGGATTGGCCCTGAGCTCCTTCTGAAGCTCCACATAGACTGAGTCCATTGAAGCCAGCTCAGTCAGCAGCCCCTCCTTCTGTTCGGGGGTTACCAGATCGAGTGATGTAAATTCGTTCTCCATGAAGTTCACCTGCTGCACATAGTAGCTTTCTACCTCGCGGTACTCCGGTGATACTTCGCTGAGCGTCATTGTCTTTTTCAGGTTGGGCCTGACAAAGTGGTCAAAGGTCCAGAGCGATGAGAGTGTCACCAGCAGTGTCACCACGGCAGCCTTAAGCAGGTATGGCAGAATGCTCCGCTTGGCTTTGCCGGCGTGCATCCTGGTGGCAAGCTTGAAGCTGAATCTCTCGAAGTGGCCCTCTGACGGCTCCCTGTCGTCAAATGCGCCCTTTTCCCTTTTGATTATTTCTTCCAGACTATTCATTATTCATAATTTTTTTTGTTCCTGATTTCACCCACCAGCTTCTGCTTTGCCCTCGACAGTTGTGACCGCGAGGTGCTGCTTGAGATGTTGAGCATCTCTGCTATCTCGTCGTGGTCATAACCTTCGATGAGATAGAGAGAGAGTATCACGCGGTATCCTTCCGGCAGCCTCTCAATGGCTGCTTTCACCTCTTCAACCTTCGTGTCGAGCTCCTCCCTGTAAGCAGCGTCATCACTGCTGTTGTCGCGGATCCCCACGTGATTTTCAATGTCTTCAAAGATCGCTTTCCTCTTTCCCAGGGCGTCAAGTGACCTGTTGACCACTATTCTCTTCAGCCATGCGCCAAAGCTGACGGTACCCGAGTAGGTGTTTATCTTTTCAAAAGCTGAGAGGAACGCTTCCTGCATCACATCTTCAGCTTCCATGTCATCATTCACAATACGCAGGCTCGTGTTAAACATCGCCTTGTAGTAAAGCTTGTACACCTGGAACTGCGCTCTTTGGTCACCTGTACGACAACCGTCGATCAGGTCCTGATGTATGTTCCTGAATGCTGCTTCAACATTTTCCATCTTTATTGCAAGATCTGGTTTAAGTATGTTTGACGCTGCACCCACGTATTTGAACTCTTCATTACAATGACGAATGCTGCACGCGAATGCTGCATCCAAGGTAAAAAAAAGCTGGAAGAGGATAAAATAAAATTTCAGCCCTGAATTACGGTTCCTGAAGCGTAGTCAAGCTCCGATCCGAAAAGGCTGTGAGGGATCGAATAAACAAGCAGCAGAATAATGGCTGCAGCGATGGTATAACCTGGCCGGGAGCGCTTTCTGTTCATGATGACAGCCACCACCCAGGCCACCACGGCTATGAGTGTTTTGTTGTCGGTGAGATCCCAGCCAAAGGGGATGCCGGTCCATAACTCGCCGAAGGCATATTTCTGAACAACCGGGCCAAGGATCATTCCTCCGGCAAGAAGAAGCCACAGCGCCCACTGTCCGTATCTCTTTTGAACAGGCTGGCCGGCAGCTGCCGTCAGTCCCGCAAGATTGGAGAGGAGCATGGCGAAAAACATTATCAGTATATGTGGTATCATCACAACGGCAGGGACATTGCCCTTGAACCTGATCACCACCGGCTGCTCACGGCCTATTGCAACCTCGCCTCCGGACTGTGATGCAAGAACGATGTAGTATTCAAGTTTGCCTGCGGCAGGCTGTGAGGGAAGTTCGCCCGCAAGACTGGTACCGTCATGAACCATCGGAACCGCCGTCCACTCCTCATTCACCCTGAACTTTTTGTAATACAGGTTACCCGGGATGCCGGCAGGAAGCTCAAGCTTAATCATTGCCGGGCGGGTATTGGTCTGGCTGCGCTTGAGGCTTAACGGGTATTCAGTACCGTCAACCGCTGCAGTGACTTTCTTAGGGTAGGTGGGCCCTGTTGTTCTCTGATACATTGCGGCGCCTATTGTAATTGCCAGGGCGATGGTCCAGAAGAGAAAACTTTTCATATCGATCTCGCAGAATAAGGTTATAACTGAATCAGAAGCAACTCCCGCTTTCCGTCGCGCATGACCTCAACGGTGACAGTCTGTCCGGGTTTGAGCTGGCCAAGCCTGAACATGTAATCCTCAATGTTATTGACAGGCTTGTCATCAATGGCCACAATAACATCGCCCTTAACCATCCCGCCCAGCGCGGCCGGCTTACCCGGAGTGACGAAATCAGCCCTGAGGCCGTTCTTGACATTACCGGCAAAATCAGGCATGATACCCAGGGTCACGCCGCGGCGGCGACTCATTGACTGGGTAGGTCCTTTGGGACCCGCCTCGGCGAAAGTCAGTCTGGACTGCTCTCCGGCGGCGGAACTGACAATATCATACAACAGGTCACCAATCCGTACCATCCCCTCATAGTTGATCTTGTCAGGAGTGTCAGCGGGAGTATGGTAATCCAGATGAGCGCCGGTGGTGAATACCAGCACCGGTATATCCTTTACGTAGAACGAAGAGTGGTCTGACGGACCGTAGCCTTCAGACGTGAAACTGAGGCTCAGGAGGGTCGTGTCATTGAACGAAACAACGGTATCACGCAACCCGGCTGCTGTTCCTACACCGCCCACCTGGAGACCGTTGCCCTCCCTCAGCCTGCCTACCATGTCAAGGTTGACCATCAGGTTGACAGCCGTGGGGTCAATCGCCATATTATCAACGAAATACTTGGAGCCCAGCAGTCCCATCTCCTCACCGGAGAAGGCAACGAATATAATGGTCCGGGCATGTCCGGCCTTATCGGCAGCAAGTCTCTCCGCCAGTTCAATCATGAGGGCCACGCCCGAGGCGTTGTCATCGGCACCGTAATGAACGGCAACGGTGTCGGGTACACGGCTCGATGAGCCTGGTCCGCCCATGCCCAGATGATCATAATGGGCTCCTACAACCACGTACTCATTGGCGCTACCGGTTCCGTCAAGCTTCATGACCACATTGGCGGTGGCTGCTTCTTTTGCAATCACCTCAGCCGCAGCATCAACGGTGGCCCGGGTGATGAAGCTGCCGGCAGCAGTCATCGCTGACGCTTGCTCCTCAAGCCCGCCCAGTGTTACCCCCGATGACCGGAGGATTGAGTCGGCAACCTCTCTTTTTATCTGCAATACGGGAATTCCTGCCCTCGACTCACCCCTTGATGGTTTGTCGAGATTGTCTGCCGGATCCCATTTTTCTCCTGAGACCAGGAGCACACCTGCAGCTCCGTTTTCCCTGGCGTTCATGACTTTCAGCCGGTCTGTTCCCAGTGAACTGAAGCCGGCAGCGGCGGGATTGGCTTCGGGATAACCCCTGAGCATCATCACCCATTTGCCGGTTATATCAATGTCCTTAAAGTCATTCCATTGCAATGTGTCGGAAGAGGTCATGAACCCATATCCGCAGAAAGCCACAGGGGCATTGAGTGCACTGTTGGAGGTGAGTGCCAGGGGCACAAAATCTGTGCCTGCCAGGAATTCATTACCGGACACAAAAAGTTTGTTATGGGTTCCGCTCTCTGCGGCCACACTCACCGTGAATGGTTGCAGGCCGGTACCGCTGAACGGCTCGAGCCCGGCCTTGATAAACTCAGCTCTGACGTACGCTGCAGCAAGGGAGTCTCCTCCTGTTCCGGTACCCCGACCTGAAAACTCTTCTGAAGCCAGTCTCCCGGTTATCTGAGTCAGTTCATCAGGTGTGATTGCGGCATTCCGCCTCGTGCCGGCGCAGGCGTTCAGGACAATAACGGCACATATTATTAAGAGTAATCTCATAATCCATTTTAAGTGCCGGCAAAAATAACAATCTTTTACCACCGGAGCATCATGATAAATGCAATACTCTCCGGGAAGAGCCGCAGTGCTATTCAAACTGAGACAGGAAGAGCAGCAGAGCTATTAGAACTGCGAAGGGAAGAGCCACAGAGCTATTAGAACTGCAAAGGGAAGAGCCGCAGTGCCATTCGAACTGAGACAGGAAGAGCCACAGTGCTATTCGAACTGCTGCAGTGCCTTCTTTATCAGAGAGATGGCGTCACGCAGCTGCTCTTCGGTGATGATAAGCGGCGGTGCGAACCTGATGATATGGCCGTGTGTCGGTTTGGCCAGCAGGCCCAGTTCCATCATTGCCAGGCAGACATCCCATGCCTCCTTGCCGTTCTTAGGCCTGATCACAATAGCATTGAGAAGTCCTTTTCCCCTGACAAGCTCGATCATCTCCGATTTCACAGAGCTCAGCTCCTCACGGAATATTTTTCCGAGCCTATCAGCATTTTCGGCCAGCTTCTCCTCCCTGATGACTTCAAGGGCAGCTATCGCCACTTTACCTGCCAGCGGATTACCGCCGAAGGTGGAGCCATGCTCGCCGGGCTTGATTGTCATCATAATGTAATCATCAGCCAGTACTGCCGATACCGGCATGACGCCCCCGGAGAGGGCTTTCCCAAGTATAAGAATATCGGGTCTGACACATTCATGGTCGCATGCCAGTAGTTTGCCGGTACGCGCGATACCCGTCTGAACCTCATCGGCTATGAAAAGCACATTGTTCTTCTTGCAAAGATCATAGGCCTTTTTAATATAGCCTTCGTCAGGAACAAAAACACCGGCCTCGCCCTGGATGGGCTCAACGAGAAATCCCGCCACATCCGGATCAGCAAGAGCCTTCTCAAGCGCAGGAAGGTCATTATAAGGAATAGTTATGAAACCCGGCGTAAATGGACCGTAATCCTTGCGTGCATCCGGGTCGGTCGACATTGATACGATAGTGATTGTGCGTCCGTGGAAGTTTCCCTCACAGACGATGATCTTTGCCTGGTTATCCCTGATGCCTTTTTTCAGGTATGCCCACTTGCGGCAGAGCTTAAGGGCTGTCTCGTCAGCCTCGGCACCGGTGTTCATGGGGAGCACCTTGTCATAGCCAAAATACTTTGTAACATACTCCTCATATTCACCAAGAACAGAGTTATAGAAAGCCCGCGAGGTAAGGGTGAGTTTCTGTGCCTGCTCAACCAGAGCTGCAGTGATCTTCGGATGGCAATGTCCCTGGTTTACAGCTGAATAGGCTGAGAGGAAATCATAGTACCGCTTTCCCTCCACATCCCAGACAAAAGGTCCCTGGCCCCTGTCAAGCACCACGGGCAGAGGGTGGTAGTTGTGCGCTCCGAATTTTTCTTCTCTCTCTATGTAATCATGAGGTCTCATAGCTATTGTGTTTTAATGTTTGTCTGCGGGGGGCAATGTTACGAACCTTTTTTGATAAAAAGAAAGGAAAGAATCATGATTATTCCCCAAGCAGGTCCGGTCGTTTCTCCCGGGTAATGCGGAGCGCCTCCTCGAAGCGCCATTTTTCAATTTCAGGCGTGTTTCCGCCTGTAAGTATCTCTGGCACTTTCCATCCACGGAAGTCGGCCGGCCTTGTATATACCGGCGGCGCCAGCAGGCCGTCCTGGAATGAGTCTGAGAGGGCTGATTCGGCGTCTGAGATGGCCCCGGGCAGGAGCCTGACGATGGCATCGGTGATGACCGCCGCCGGCAACTCACCCCCGGTAAGCACATAGTCGCCCACCGAGATCTCACGAGTGATGAGATGATCCCTGATGCGCTGGTCTATCCCCTTGTAGTGACCCGCAAGGATGATCAGGTTCTCCTTCATCGACAGCTCATTGGCCACAGGCTGGGTGAAACGGACACCGTCAGGCGAGGTGTAGATGATCTCGTCATAGACCCGCTCAGAGGTGAGATGCATGATGCAGTTGTATACCGGCTCAATCATCATCACCATTCCGGCTCCGCCACCGAACTGGTAGTCATCTACATTTTTATGTTTGTCAGCAGTGTAATCACGAAGGTTTATAATGTTTATCTCGGCAATGCCCTTAGCCCTGGCTCTTTTGATAATCGACTCATCAAACGGGCTCCGCAGAAGCTCGGGCAATACTGTAATAATATCAATTCTCATAAAATTCCTATTCGGTAAATCTAATACAGTTTTTTTGTATATTTGGAAATGACAAGTCGAAATTAACCCTCAAAAAAATTTAGACAACATGGGAAAATTTGTTATCACGAAGAGAAAAAACGGTGAGTTTCAGTTCAACCTTCTGGCCGGAAATGGCCAGGTTATTCTCGCCAGCGAAGGCTACGCCTCCAAGCCCTCATGCATGAACGGTGTAAAGTCAGTCATGAAGAATGCCGCCGATGCCAAAAGGTTTGAGTCCAAGGTTGCCAAGAACGGTAAGTTTCACTTCAACCTGAAAGCCACAAACGGACAGGTAGTTGGCAAGAGCGAGATGTATGACTCAACGGCCAGCTGTGAAAACGGTATTTCATCCGTGAAGAAGAATGCCCCGGGTGCCACTATAGAAGACAAGACAAAGATCTAGACTGTTATTTTCTTTCGTAGACGATCTTTCCATCTGCGATTGTATAATCCGCTTTTACTGACATAATCATCTCCTCGGCGATATTGAATATATCTTCTGAGAGGATGGTTATGTCTGCAAGATAGCCCTCCCTCAGCATTCCTTTCCTGTCTTCCATGAACTGGGAATAGGCTGCCCCAAGGGTATAGTATTCAACAGCCTTTTCCATCGATATCTTCTCCATCGGGAACCAGCCGTCACCCTCTTCACCCTTGCGGTCCTTGCGGGTCACAGCCGCGTATAAGCCCTCCATCGGATTCAGCGGCTCCACGGAGTAATCGGTGCCAAAAGCCAGTGCGGCACCGCTGTCGGCGAGGCTTTTCCATGCATAGGCCCAGCGGCTGCGGTCAGTGCCGATACGTTTTTCTGCAAACCGTTTATCTGTGATGCAGTGTGTAGGCTGCATAGAGGCGATCACTCCCAGGCCGGAAAAGCGGGGTATATCCTCCTCAATAAGAATCTGTGCGTGTTCCGAGCGGTGGCGGCTGTCGCGTATGCCGTTTACCTCACGCGCCTTTTCATAGGCGTTGAGAATCCAGTTGTTGGCTTTTGGCCCGATAGCGTGAATGCCAATCTGAAATCCGCGGCTGTCACCAGCCAGAACCCTCGCCTCAAGTTCTTCATAGCTCATCTGCGGCAGGCCGGTCTTGTCAGGCTCGTCATTGAAGGGTTCGAACATCATCGCGGTGGCTGACCCCAGGGTACCGTCCATAAAGTCCTTCAGGTATCCGAACCTGATCCAGTCTCCTGATGAGGGATACTTCTCCCTGAGCTCTTCGTAAATGTCCAGTTTCTCAGGGTCTGCGGTCAGTTCAGCACCTATATCAATACGGCTGGTGAGCATCCCTGCAGCCATGATGGTGTCATACATCCCGAAGTCGGCGCTGCCGGGTATCTGGATGCTCGTGATGCCGTACTCCGCCGCCTGGTTCAGTGCAGTGATATATCCCCTCCACTCTTTTTCACGCTCTTCGGCGGGAGTCATCTCAATCTCCGTCGCCCCGGTCCGGATCAGCGCCATGGCACTCTCCTTGAGAATGCCAGTGGGCTCACCGGTGACCGGGTCACGCATAATTTCTCCTCCGAACGGATCGGGAGTGTCACGCGTAATGCCTGAGTTTCTCAGGACGAAACTGTTGACAAGGGCGCTGTGGCCGTCAGTACGGCGCAGGATAACCGGATTTTCAGGAGAGACGCCATCAATCAGCTCCCTGGAAGGCCACTCGCGCGTGGTGAACATCTCATGCTCCCAGTGCCCGCCATAGATAAGCTGCCCCTTTTGCGCACGGGCTACCTGCTCCTGCACCTTACGGGTGATGACTGACGGATCGGTGACATACCTCAGCTCAATATAATCAGGGTCGACAGGCCCGAAGTGGGCATGGGCGTCGTTAAACCCCGGGATGACTGACCGGCCGGCGGCATCAATCACCTTCGTGATGCCGGCTTCAACATGCCTGCCGATCTCTTTGTCAGTGCCAACGGCAATTATCCTGTTGCCCCTTACCGCAACAGCCTCTGCAAAAGGCATGAGAGAATCAGCAGTGAACACCTTGCCGCCTGTAATCACAAAGTCAGCCTTTTCCGCTGTCGAACAGCCTTTAGCAACCATCAGCAAGAGTACCATAACTGATATAATTCCTTGTTTCATCATGAATGTTTTGTCAAACCGGTGCAAGATAAAGAAAATGACATTATTTTAGTTGCCCAAATACCTATGTTTTAAAACTCCAACATTTGAAACCATGAAAAGCAAGACTATCCCTCCGGGTTATCTGTTCTCGAAGCGTTATTCAAATTATGTGTTCATGCTTCTTTTCCTCCTGTACCTGTTTGATTATGCAGACAGAATGGTTGTCAACTCCATGTTCTCCTATATCCAGCATGACCTGGGTATCAACGACTTCCAGTCGGGCTGGCTGGTCTCAGTCATCTATCTTACAATAGGCCTTCTGACCTTTCCTGTCTCACTGGTTATCGACCGCTGGAGCAGGACCAAGACCATCGGGATCATGGCGATTGTATGGAGCCTTGCCACTCTTCTCTGCGCCTTCACAGGCAACTATGTGCAGCTATTCATGGCACGTATCCTGATAGGCTTCGGTGAGGCAGGCTATGCTCCGGGTGGAAGCGCACTCATATCAGGCATGTATCCCATCGAGAAGCGTTCAAAGATGATGGGATTGTGGAACGCATCGATACCGCTGGGTTCTGCCATCGGGGTGACAATGGGCGGCATCATAGCAAGCACCTGGGGCTGGAAGCATGCTTTCGGCATCGTGGCAATACCCGGGCTGATAATTGCCATCCTGTTCCTGTTCGTAAAGGACTATAAAACCGTTGATCTCTCAACAGTAAATAAGGGAAATGTCAGGATAAAGATGGAACGGAAGGATATGATAAAGGAATTCCTTAAAAAACCCTCCGTGATCTTCACCTATTTCGGGATGACGGCCATTGTCTTTGTTACCACTGCCATGATAGTATGGCTTCCGAAGTTCTTCGAGATCACCAACGGGATGGATCCCAAGAAGGCCGGCACACTTGCGGGTGCGGTAATGATGCTTGCTCTGGTTGGCGCTCCTATGGGCGGGGTTATAATCGACCGCTGGAGGAAGACGGAGAAGAGGGCCAGGATGCTTTTCCCTGCAATAACAACATTCATCTCAGCCATACTGCTCTTTCTCTCATTCTATGTATTTAAGGGCACCGCGCAGCTTATCACCCTCTTTGTGTTCGGGATCTTCATCATGCTCTTCATCGCGGGTGCGGCTGCCGTGACGCAGGATGTAATTCACCCGGGACTGAGGGCTACCTCATACGCAATAGCAGTTCTTGTGCAGAACCTCCTGGGTTCTTTCACAGCTCCCATTGTGCTCGGCAGAATTTCAGACCTGACGAACATTCAGACAGCCATGAGTATTCTTCCCTTCTCACTGCTGCTGGGTGCCTTACTGTTCTTCATCGGGTCAAGGTATTACGTATCCGATATGGAGAAGGTTACCACTGTCAGGCTCGAGGCACAGTAGATGAAGATTGCATTGCTGGGTTACGGCCGTATGGGCCGGGAGATTGAACAGCTGGCCCTTGCAGGCGGACATGAGATAATATTACGGACTGATGCTACAAATGCGGAGGAATTCAATCCGCAGAGCGCCGCTCTGTGCGATGTGGCAATAGAATTCACCGGACCTGCTGCTGCTGCTGACACAATACTCCTGGCTCTCTCTTACGGCGTGCCGGTAGTATCCGGTTCCACCGGCTGGCTCACAAGATTTGATGAGGTTTTGCGTTATTGCACTGAACGGAGCGGGTCATTCATACACTCGTCAAACTACAGCATCGGCGTCAACATTCTTTTCAGACTGAATACCGAACTGGCACGGATTATGAGGGGAATACCCGGCTACAGGCCTGAGATAGGGGAGGTGCATCACTCAGCCAAGGCTGACGCTCCCAGCGGAACAGCAATTTCGCTGGCAGGGCAGATCTCTGCCGCGCACGATGGCTACAACGGATGGATGAAGGCAGAGGAGGATCAGGAGAAAGAGGATCAGGAGAGGGGAAAGATACCCGTGGCCTCGGTGAGGGAGGGAACGGTTCCGGGGATACATACTGTCACCTGGAGCTCAGCCGATGACCTGATCTCACTGAAGCACGAGGCGCTGGGACGCAGGGGCTTTGCTGCGGGAGCACTGATGGCCGCAGAGTTCATCTCAACCCGAAGGGGCATTTTTACAATGAAAGACGTTTTAAATTTATTATAGTAGATTTGCACCGAAAATTGAGTGAGATGAAAGAAATTCTGGGTAACAAATACTTCAGGTTCGGCGTTGTGGCCGTCCTTTTTATACTGTGGGTCATCTGGATCGGCAACTACCTGCTGCTCCTGGGCCTGCCGATAGTATTTGATATATATGTAAGCAAGAAGGTCAACTGGGCTTTCTGGAAGAAGCGCTACGGAAAGAACAGCACCGTTGTTGAATGGCTTGACGCTCTTATCTTCGCAGTGATAGCCGTAACCCTGATCAACATCTTCCTCTTCCAGAACTACCGTATACCCACACCTTCAATGGAGAAGACGCTGCTGGTTGGTGACCATCTTGCTGTCAGCAAGGTGGCCTACGGTCCGCGCATGCCCAACACACCCCTTGCATTTCCCTTTACCCAGCATACAATGCCCCTCTCCGGCGGGAAGGCCAAATCATGGTCAAACCTCGTCCACTGGAAATACAAACGCCTGAAGGGCTTCGGCCATGTCAAAAACAATGATGTGGTGGTGTTCAACTTCCCGGCCGGTGATACCGTATGTATTGAGAACCAGACAGTAAGCTATTATGAGATAGTAAGAGAGCGTGCTGAGATGATCACAGCGGAGGATATAAGAGCCAACCGGAAGCTGAAGAGCAGGGAGGATTATATTTCCCAGGCCCGGCAGATGGTCTGGAATGAATATACAGTCATCTACCGTCCTGTTGACCGTCGCGATAACTATGTGAAGAGATGCGTTGCAATAGCGGGCGATACTGTGCTGATTAAAGGCGGCCAGCTCCAGATCAACGGTAAGACAGCCGATGACCATAAGACTCAGCAGACCTCATATTATGTACGCACAAACGGTACAAGGATCAATCCCAAAGCCTTCGAGAGGATGGGCGTATCGAAATCGGACCAGTCGATGATGCTCTCCGGCACAGTCTACAGGCTACCGCTGACAAAGGAAAATGCTGAGCTGATAGCAGGCTTTGCGAATGTCACCGGTATTGAGGCCGATTACCGGAGACCGGGTGAATACGCTTCATATATCTTCCCCCATGACCCGCAATACAGGTGGAACGAGGATAACTTCGGCCCTCTATGGATACCGAAGAAAGGTGCTACCGTGAAGATTGACAGGACTAACATCAGCCTTTACTCTTCCATTATCGACATATACGAGGAGAACGACCTTGAGGTGCGTGACAGCGTGATACTGATCAACGGGCAGCCTGCTGACAGCTATACCTTTAAAATGGACTACTACTGGATGATGGGCGACAACAGGCATGACTCGGCCGACTCACGCTTCTGGGGTTTTGTTCCGGAGGATCATATCGTCGGCAGACCCGTGCTTGTTTGGCTCTCCATAGACAAGGAAGCTGAAGGCTTCAGGAAGATAAGATTCAACAGGTTCTTTAAAGGAGCCAAGAGGTAATTAAGGATTTTCGATTTGCGATTTGCGATCGATTTGGAAGGGCTTTAATCGACAATCGCCAATTGACAATCGGCAATAAAAAAAAAGCGGGTCTAGCCCGCTTTTTTGTTAGTCTTTTACCTTATCCACTATTGCCTTGAAGGCTTCTGGGTGGTTCATTGCAAGGTCGGCCAGGGTCTTGCGGTTGAGGGAGATCCCCTTCTTGTCAAGTCCGCCGATAAACTGTGAATAACTCATTCCGTGAAGGCGTACGCCGGCGTTGATCCTCTGGATCCAAAGCGCCCTGAACTGTCCCTTCTTGTCTTTGCGGTCACGGTAAGCGTAACCCAGCCCTTTCTCAAGAACGTTCTTGGCAACGGTGTAAACATTGGCATTGTTGCCGAAGTACCCCTTGGTCTGCTTGAGGATCTTCTTTCTTCTTGCCCTTGATGCTGGTGCATTTGTTGATCTTGGCATTTTTTTTCTCTTTTTCGGATGTAAGCGCCACTTAAGGTCTTTTAAGCTTCACACCCAGGTTAATAATTCAATTGATTATCACGCTGACAGGTCAAAGTAACTACTTCAGACCGAGCATAAGCTTAACATTCTTCTCATCTGTCTTGTCCACGAGGGTACCATATGTAAGATTCCTCTTACGCTTGGTCGACTTCTTGGTAAGGATGTGACTCTTGAATGCATGCTTCCGCTTGATCTTACCTGTACCGGTCAAAGAAAATCTCTTCTTTGCACCCGGATTTGTCTTAATTTTTGGCATGTTATATATATGTGTATAAAAAATTTCTACTTCTTTTTCTTTGGTGAGAGGATGATGATCATCCGCTTTCCTTCAAGTCTCGGTGTCTGGTCAACCTTACCGTACTCATCCAGATCGGCTACAAAACGCGCCAGCAGCTTCTCTCCCTGATCCTTGAATAGTATCGACCGCCCCTTGAAGAATACATATGCCCTCACTTTGGCGCCCTCCTCGAGGAAATTGATTGCATGCTTCAGCTTGAAGTTGTAATCGTGATCGTCAGTGTTGGGCCCGAAACGAATCTCTTTAACCACAGTCTTGGCTGCATTGGCCTTGACCTCCTTCTGTTTCTTCTTCTGCTGATAGAGAAACTTCTGGTAGTCGACAATTTTACAGACAGGTGGTTCGGCGTTGGGAGATATCTCAACAAGATCAAGCTCCATCTCATCGGCAAGGCTAAGAGCTTCGCCGAGATTCATAACCCTCGGTTCGAGGTTGTCGCCCACAACCCTTACTGTTCTGGCTGTTATCCTGTTGTTGATCCGGTGTTCCGGTTCGGGTTTTCTTCCCGGCCTGGGCCTGGAAAAGATTGGTCCTGCTATTGTTTTGTCCTCCAGTTAAATTAATACTATGTTTAAAATCAATCTCTTAGTTGCCTATCTCTTTCGAGATATCTTCCCTGACAAGGCTGATGAAATCTTCCGGCTTCATCACTCCCTTATCACCTTCTCCCTGCCTTCTGACAGAAACAGTACCGGCTTCAACCTCTTTTTCACCTATAACCAGAAGGTATGGGATTCGCTTTAACTCATTATCCCTTATCTTCTTACCGATCTTTTCGCTCCTGTCGTCAATCAGGGTGCGAATATCGGAATTATTAAGGAGATTTGAAATAGTTTTTGCATAATCATTGAATTTTTCACTGATGGGCAGTATCACAGCCTGATCAGGTGTGAGCCAGAGAGGGAATTTACCTGCCGTATTCTCGATGAGAACAGCTACAAATCTCTCCATGGATCCGAAGATGGCCCTGTGTATCATCACAGGCTGATGCTTCTGGTTGTCGTTGCCGTTATATGTCAGTTCAAACCTCTCCGGCAGGTTATAATCGACCTGTATGGTCCCCAGCTGCCACTTTCGTCCTATTGCATCCCTGACCATAAAGTCGAGTTTGGGACCGTAGAACGCCGCCTCGCCGATGGCAACAGTGGTTGTCAGGTTCTTTTCCCCGGCGGCCTCGATGATAGCCTGTTCGGCTTTCTCCCAGTTCTCGTCGGAGCCGATGTACTTCTCCTTGTTCGACGGATCGCGGAGTGATATCTGTGCCGTGAACTCGCTGAATCCTGCAATCTTAAAAATATACTGCACCAGGTCAATGATGCTCTTGAACTCCTCCTTGAGCTGGTCAGGACGGCAGAAGTGATGCGCATCGTCCTGCGTGAAGCTCCGCACCCTTGTCAGCCCGTGAAGTTCTCCGCTCATCTCGTAGCGGTAAACAGTTCCGAACTCCGCCATCCTGATAGGGAGCTCCTTGTAGGAGTGGGGAGTGGCATTGTAAATCTCGCAGTGGTGCGGACAGTTCATGGGCTTGAGCATGAATGTCTCACCCTCCTGCGGGGTGGTTATCGGGCGGAATGAGTCGGCACCGTACTTCTCGAAGTGACCTGAGGTCTTATAGAGTTCGACGTTCCCGATATGCGGTGTGGAGACCATTGTGTAGCCTCTGGATTTCAGCACTTTGGTCATGAAATCGATGAGCCTCTGCTTCATGTCAGCTCCCCTGGGAAGCCAGAGCGGCAGGCCCATC
This sequence comes from Bacteroidales bacterium, assembly GCA_041740815.1. Classification (GTDB taxonomy): domain Bacteria; phylum Bacteroidota; class Bacteroidia; order Bacteroidales; family VadinHA17; genus SR-FBR-E99. Next base: position 28,692 of record JBGSLG010000026.1, on the reverse strand, counting down.
CCTACCTTGGGTGAGAAGGCGAACAGCTCCATATCCTTGCCTATCCGGCGGTGGTCACGCTTACGGGCCTCCTCTATCATCACCATGTATTCATCAAGCAACTTCTGCTTCGGGAAGGTGATGCCGTAGATGCGTGTCATCATCTTCCTCTTCTCATCGCCGCGCCAGTAGGCACCGGCAAGACTGAGAACCTTGATTGCCCTGATCTGCGAGGTGTCACGAAGATGCGGTCCGCGGCATAGATCGGTGAAGTTTCCCTGGCGGTAGAGCGTGATGGTGCCATCCTCCAGCTCGGATATAAGCTCCGTCTTGTACCCGTCGCCTTTGGCAGTGAAGAGGTCCATCGCCTCCTTCTTGCTGACTTCGGAACGTATTATGGGACTGTTCTTTGCAGCCAGCTCCTTCATCTTCTCCTCGATGATAATCAGGTCGGCGTCAGTAATGACCTTGCCGTCGCCGGGATCAACATCGTAGTAAAATCCGTTCTCAACAGCCGGTCCGATACCGAACTTGATGCCGGGCCACAGCGCCTCAAGGGCCTCTGCCATAAGATGAGCCGATGAGTGCCAGAAGGCATGCTTAGCCTCAGCATCATCCCACTTGTGAAGCCTCAGCGTGGCATCCGTCTCCACCGGCCTCGAGAGATCCCATAACTCGCCGTTCACCGTGGCCGAATAGACCTCGTTGGCAAGTCCCTGACTGATAGACTGCGCAATCTCATAACTGGTTACCCCCTTGCTGAACTCTCTGACTGAGCCATTCGGAAATGTGATACTGATCATATATGGAATTTTAAATAGTTTGCAAAGATAATATTTTTTTCTGCAGGTTCGGATGCATGCAGAGTGGGGCCCTGAATACCTTGTATTCATTGAGATTATTAATTGGCACAGATTTTGGAATTGATGAAATAGCACTAATAACGGCAGTAATGAAAACTTTATTAATCTCAACGGTAGCAGCAGCAGTAATCATGCTGAGCTCATGTGACGTACAGCCCGACGCCTATTTCTTCTCGGATAAGATAAAGGCTGAGATAGGAGAGGAGATCTTCTTCTTCAACGGTTCACACAATGCAAGTGATTATGAATGGGATTTCGGCGACGGCACCTGGTCAGACGCTTTCGAACCCGCTCACTCTTATTCAGCCTCGGGCATCTTTACGGTGGTCCTGAGTGCATATTCAAAGTCAGGCAGCGTAGACAAATCCTATCTCGACATTGAGGTAATGTCACCTACAATGCTGGAGGTAGAGGTCCTGGAGTGGAACCAGGAGTATCCCGTTGCAGGCGCCAGTGTGATACTCTATCCTACACTGAACGACTGGGACAATGAGACAAACGCTATCGTTGAAGGCTTCACCAACGCCTCCGGGAAGGTGATCTTCACCAACCTGCAACCCCGCGTCTACTACATTGACGTATGGCATTCGACCCACAACAACTACGCGTTCAGAGCAGTACCGGAAGATGTGATATACATCTACACTGACCCGCTTCTTAAAAACGAGCTGAACCAGTTCATTGCGTGGGTCGATTACACAGGAACCAAGAGTGCCGCAACGCGCGACAGGAGCCAGGTGGTTACCCTCAAGTCAAGAAGCGCTAAAGCCACAGCCAGAAAGTAATATGGATTAAATACAAAAAAATATCGCGAGTCGTTCCGTTTAATAAATTTCGTTAAGTTTGTGAGTTCACTAACCTAATTGAGATAATCAAATGGATACAAAATTCGCGCTTCACGGGATAGACTATCTGATAATGATAGTCTATTTCGTTTTTGTACTGGGTATCGGGTGGGCCCTGAAAAAGTATATGAAGAATGCCTCTGCATTCCTTGAGGCGGGAAGATCCATCCCGGCCTGGGTGGCAGGTCTGGCATTCATCTCCACCAACCTTGGCGCTCTTGAGGTTATGGGTATGACAGGCTCCGGCCTCAAGTACGGCATGCTCACCACCCATTTTTACTGGATTGGCGCCATACCGGCAATGGTCTTCCTGGCCCTTTTCATGATGCGTTTCTATTATGGGTCCAAAGCCCGCTCAGTGCCTGAATACCTGAAGCTTCGTTTCAATGAGAAGACGCGCGGACTGAACGCGATACTGTTTGCAGTAATGACAATTCTGGCATCCGGTATCTCCATGTACGCGCTTGCTCTCCTTCTTGAAAATGTACTGGGGTGGAACTTCAACGTGTCGCTATTTGCTTCGGCCGCAATCGTCCTTGGCTATACTTATCTCGGCGGACTCTCATCAGCCATCTACAACGAGGTGCTTCAGTTCTTCATCATCGTTATCGGCCTTCTGCCTATGGCTTTCCTTGTCATGAAGGACGTAGGAGGATGGGACGGGATGCAGGCCAGCCTTGCCCCGATAGTGGAGAGCAAGGGGTTTGCAGCAGACACCTGGACCACAACATGGAAATATACCGGCACGGGAGCCGGCAACCCGCTGGGAGTAGCGTGGTACGGTATCTTCGCGGGACTGGGTTTTGTGCTTTCGTTCGGTTACTGGTGCACCAACTTCCTGATTGTGCAGCGTGCCATGGCAGCCGAATCAATGACGGCAGCACGCAAGGTGCCTCTCATCGGCGCCATCCCCAAGATGTTCATCCCCTTCCTTATTATCGTCCCTGGTATAGCCGCTCTTGTGCTGCTGAATGATCCGCTGAAGGGATTTGCACTTCCTCTAAATGACGCCGGACAGCCTATATATGACTATACAATCATCATGCTGCTCAAACAATATCTGCCTGCAGGTGTACTGGGCCTCGGCGTAACGGCACTGCTTGCATCGTTCATGTCAGGGATGGCTGGAAACGTATCGGCTTTCAATACCGTCTGGACATACGACATCTATCAGAGTTACATCCGCCCCGCAACAGGTGACAAGGATTCTGATGACAGGCATTACCTCAAAGTTGGGAAGATGGCTACCGTTGTCGGTGTGGTGGTCAGTATCGCAGCTGCATATATCGCAAGCAAGTTCGGGAACATCATGGACTTCCTCCAGACCATCTTCTCAATGATCAATGCCCCGCTCTTTGCGGTGATATTCCTGGGCATGTTCTGGAAGCGGTCTACGGGCAATGCGGCATTCACCGGATTGCTGATGGGGTTCCTGGTTGCACTGGTGCATCATGGCCTCACCCAGCCCGAAGGAGCAACCACGCTTGTCAAGGGCGGCTGGCTCGGCGTAATCCATACATACCCTGTTGAGATGGCCCAGAACTTCTGGACAGCTATTATTGCCTTCTCTGTGGCAACACTTCTGACAGTGGTTATATCCCTGCTCTCGAAACGGACAAAGACCGATGCGGAACTCGACGGCCTCGTATACTCAATGACCAGGAAGCTCGACGACAGCGGTGTGGTGTGGTACAACAGGCCCTGGTTCCTCGCTCTTATAGTGGGAATCATTATGATTGTGCTCTCAATATTGTTCTGGTAACCTTAAAAAAACGACGATCATGTTAGATATAAGATTTCCTATTGGACTGATGTTCTCGATCTTCGGGCTGATAATTACAATCTACGGCCTGGCTACCATGGGCAATGATGTGATGTATGCACGTTCGCTGAACATTAACGTTAACCTGATTTCCGGTGTATTTACACTGCTGTTCGGACTCATAATGCTCTACCTCTCCAGTCCGGTGAAGAAGATGCTGAAGAGAAAGTAACAGAAGACTGACAAAAAAAGCTGCCCGGGCAGCTTTTTTTTATGTCTAAGCGTCTAAGCGTCTAAAGGTCAAAGGATTTTCGATTTTCGATTAAATCGCCAATCGTTAATCGACAATCGCCAATTCCACTTGTGCCTACTGCCTACTGCCTGAAATGACTGCCGATTGAGGACTGCTGACTGAAGACTGGCCTATGCCTGACATCAAATATCATCTGAGAAGACCGACAACGGCAGCGAACGCATATTGTACCGCATAGCCATCACCTCACCGTAGGCGCCTGCCGACCTAATGGCCATGAGATCCCCACGCCTTGTCTCCGGCAGGGCAATGAACTTGCCGAAAGTGTCTGTGGTCTCGCAGATCGGTCCGGCAACAGTATATTTCCTGACCGGGAGGTCAGAGGTCAGATTCTCAATGCGGTGATACGCATGGTATAGCGCAGGCCTGAGGAGGTCCGTCATACCCGCATCAAGGATAAGAAAGGTCTCTCCGACACCTGGCTTGACAAACAGAACCTTTGATATGAGCGAGCCGCAGCCGGCCGTCAGCGACCGTCCAAGCTCAAAGGAGATGGTGCTTCGTATCTTGCTGTCAAGATGCTCCCTGAAAATATCAAAGTAATCGGCAAAGGGAGGGAAGCGGTCAGGCTCCTCATAGCTGATGCCCAGACCTCCGCCAACGTTGATGTCGGCCGGTTCCAGCCCCCTGTCGGTAAACCAATCCCATAACTCATTCACCCTTGAGCACAGGTTACGGTAAACATGCAGGTCGGTGATCTGTGAACCTATGTGGAAATGCATCCCGCCGAACACTATATTTTCCATCTCCGGAAACAGCGCAGTAACCTTCTCCAGCTCCGGAATCCTGATGCCAAATTTATTCTCATCGGTGCCGGTGGTGATGTTACGTATTGTATGCGCCTCCACATTGGGATTGATACGCAGGGCTATTGTGGCCTTTTTGCCCATTCTGCCGGCTATCTCATTAATGACCGCAAGCTCTGCTGACGATTCCACATTGAAGCACTTTATCCCATGCCTGAGCGCAGTCTCTATCTCACGGTCACTCTTGCCCACCCCTGCAAACACAGTCTCAGCGGCAGGGAATCCGCAGCTAATAGCATGCTCGATCTCATTGCCGCTGACACAGTCGGCACCGAGTCCGTACCCCGAAATAATTTTCATGATCACCGGGTTAAAGTTTGCCTTTACCGCATAGTGGACTTTGAATCCCCTGTTGGCTGCTTCACCTGAGGCCACCGAGAGGGTCTCACGCAAAAGGTCAAGATCATAGTAGTAGAAAGGAGTCTCGCTTCTCCCGAGCCGGTCTGTCAATTCTTTCGTGAACATTATTCTTCTGAAAAAAGTTTATCGCTGAGCGCCCTGAGGGCATGTATCTTGTCACTTGTGTTGATGAGAATGGAAACGCTGTTTTCACTGCCTCCGTATGAGATCATCTTGACGGGTATCTCATTCAGGGCCTCGAATATTTCAGGGGCCGACCCAACCCTGTCAGGCCGGAAGTCGCCCACAACGCATATTATCGTTTGCTCTTTATCGACCTCCACAACACCTATTGACCCCAGGGTTTTGATGATGTCATCAAGATAGGTAGGATCATCAATAGTCAGTGAGACAGACACTTCGGACGTAGTGATCATGTCTATCGGGGTCTTGAAGGCCTCAAAGGCCTCGAAGATGCGTCGCATGAAACCGTAAGCCATCAGCATCCTGTCAGATCGGATCCTGAGAGCAATGATTCCATCCTTGGCCGCTACAGCCTTATAATCTTCAAAGGTGGATTCGGAGGTGATCAGTGTGCCCTCGTCAGCCGGCTCCATTGTGTTCTTGAGCCTGACGGGAATGTTTTTCATGCGGGCTGGGTTGATGCTTGAGGGATGAAGGATCTTCGCACCGAAGTATGCCAGCTCGGCCGCCTCCCCGAAGGAGAGGTTCCTGATGACACGGGTGTTTTCCACATATCTCGGATCGTTGTTGTGCAGTCCGCTGATGTCAGTCCATATCTGAACCTCACGGGCCAGCAGGGCTGCCCCGATGATTGTAGCGCTGTAATCGCTTCCGCCGCGCCTAAGGTTGTCGGTTTCACCATAGACGTTCCGGCATATGAAACCCTGTGTGATGATAATCATCTCATCCCTGACCGCCGACAACTCCCGCTTAAGGTTTTCCCTGATATAGAAATAGTCAGGTTCTCCGTCCTTGTCTATCCTCATGAAACTGAGTGCGGGAAGGAGGTAGGAGGCAATGCCTGCCTCCGCAAGCAGGAAGTGCAGCAGGGCAGTTGAGATCAGCTCCCCACGGGCAACAATGCGCTTCTCATTGTGACGACTGAACTCCCGGGAAAAAAGGGTGATGATATAGTTGAAATGCTCGTCAATGAGATCTTTAGCCCTCTCTGACCATGTGGATGAAGAGTAGAGCTCACCGACCACCGCGTGGTACTTCGCCCGCAACTGCTCCGTCATTCGGGTCGCCGCTGCCCTGTCACCGGCTGAAAAAAGTTCAGAGATCTCTACAAGCGCATTGGTGGTGCCTGCCATGGCCGACAGCACAACAATCTTCAGCTCACCGTCACTGATCAGCGGAATCAGCGCCCTGAAACGTTCAGGACTTCCTACTGAGGTGCCTCCGAATTTATATACTTTCATTTTTTACAGTAAAAAGACGGTCATTATGCCAGCCTCAATAATCAATCTGCTTAACAATAAAATGGCAGTACACATTGACCGCATACCAAATTTTCAACTTTTTGATGTTTTTGTAAAACATTTACGGTTTTAAGCTGTCAAAGATAGATACAAAGTGTAAACGGAGAATATTGACAAACAAATTTTTCGGTTAAAAGTGGTTAAAGCTTGAAAGGAGATTGAAATGAAAAAAATGAAGTATTTTGCCTTATTGCTATTATTCATTCCCGCCTGTGCCCTTTTTTCGCCAGGGAGCAGTCAGGAAGCCGCGGATCTTCAGATACAGTCTGAATCTGACAGCACCGAATATGAACTGGTGGTCTTTGATCAGGGATTTGAAACGTGGTTGCTTATGCAGCCTTCCCATGAGCACTCCCTTGAGTACTACAAGAGTAAGAACGCGATGTATGTCAGTGAGTGGAATCGCCGCTACATGAGCCCGAGGCATTACAGGGGCAATTACGAAAGCCACCTGGATTATGATTCTTTTATCGATTACGGTCTGGAGTTTGAACGTCGTCTTTACTATTACTTCAAGTATTTCGAGGAGACCAACAGAGTGCGGCTGGTACCGGGATTTTAGCGCGGTAAATATTTTTCGCCATTTTCAAATTAAGGGTATTTGATTAAGAAAAAATCTTTATTTTTGCACCCGCGTTATAAGACAAAAGATAAAAGGCGCAAGACTTAAAGGCTCACTTTTTCGACTTTCGACTTTCGACTTTTGACTTCAAGTCGCCCAGATGGTGAAATTGGTAGACACGCTAGTTTCAGGGACTAGTGTCAGCAATGATGTGCAGGTTCGAGTCCTGTTCTGGGCACAAAGAAACAGCCCCGGATTTTCATCCAGGGCTGTTTCTTTTACAGATACTTTCTTTTTAGGTTTACATCCCGCCTTCCGGCAGATTCTGTCCGCTATGCTATCTCTTGAGTAACTTAAGCTGAATTCTATATCCTTTAAAGTCACCGGTAAATCGCACAAATGGGGCGCCATCCTTTCTGTAAAGCTCCTTGACTACTCCGTTAATACGGGCTGAGATAGCAATTCCATTCATATCCCAGTTATCGCCATCTAATCCTCCCCTAAAAGTTGTTTCTATAAGGAAGTCATCAACCAGATCAAATGTGACATAATCGGGCAGCGGACGGGAGATTGTCTGCATTGAGCGGTTAATCCAGCGTTTTCCGTTGTTTACATTAGTGAACCTGATGTCTGAATACTGACGGGTGGACGGATTATAAACTTTCATTATACTAAAGTTCACATTATCATTTCCGCCGCGCAGGTCATCATTACCTGTCAAGAAGGTTACTATTATCTCGTTGGGATTATCCTGGATAACCGGTGGAGTTTTTGGAGTGTACTTAGTGTCAACGAAATATGTACGCCAGCGTTTATCACTGCTCTCTTCCGGATAATAAAAATATCCCTGGGAGAAGTTTGGTCTCATCTTTACTGTCTTCCCGGGGAGATTAGGATCACAGACGAAGATAGTGAGGTCATCAGCATAATACCCTAAATCACCTTTGTACCTTCCGAGCTGGTACCCGATAGCTACTACCTGGTGGTCACCGCCGCAACCGTCACCGCATGAGGAAAGCCCGAGAACAACCGGTTCACCCCTGTCAATATATGACATCAGCCTGCCAAGTTGCCCTGACCCGTTCTGTAGTCCCCAGTTAAAGAATTCCCTGTTACGTGCACCTAACGGGTTAATAGAAAATTCTGCCCATCTGTCGACATTTGCTGTAATTGAATTAACCTGCCTGTCATAAAGATAACTCTGCAAAGGCATTCCTTCGGCAGGCATATAAGGCTGCTGAGGAATTTTCTTTCCGGACTTGTAGTAGTCAAGAGCCGCATAACTCATACCTCCGCACAGACCCCCTGTGAACCAGTCTATACCGCTGACGAAGATATTCTTGAACTGGTTGATGAACTTGAACCCGTGAACGTCAGGATAGAATCTTGTCATTACTGCAGGCGCAGAGGGGGTTGAGGTTGAGGTTGAGGTTGAGGTTGAGGTTGAGGTAGCGGCCGGAGTGTACATGAAATCCTTTTCCTTCTGATCTCCGGTAAACCTGAACAATGGATTACCGCTCACATCAATCATCTTTGTGGGCACGTTGTTTGCAATGCCATAAATAGTAAGGCGGTTAAGGTTCCAGTTGTCACCGCCCATTCCACCGCCCAGAGTTGTCTGAAGCCGAAATCCTTTGATATCCGCAACCTTGTAAGAGGTAAGTATCTGGGTACTTTTATAGGTTGAATTATCAGCAAGACGTGAACTGAGATTCAGGTTGTTAAACCTTATCTGTGCGCCTGATTTCATAAGCACTATCAGGTTAACATTATCATTTCCTCCTCTCAGATCGTCGCTTCCGGTATTTATCTCTATTGAAAGAATTACCTGGGCATCAGCTACAAAAAATTAGCCGGACAGAAGAATCGTGCATAACAGAATAAATTTTTTCATGGTGTTCAGTATTTAGTTAAAGTCTTATAACATTCGCTTAGTATATTCTCCGAGGTCTAATTCTGACTTTTCAATGAAGCCTGAACCCATGCCGCACCCAGACCAATTTTATTTGAATAGTAGTTTATCCACATGTAACCCCGTTCAGTCCCGTAACCACACGTGCTTCCCCAGTCCGTTCCAAATGAATTCTTAATGAGCCAGCATTCAATCGAGTCGTCCCAACCTATAATCGCAACCCCTGTACCGGCCTTTCCATGCATTGACACTTTGAGGTCATTAGTCTTAAAACTGGAAAAAGAACCGTCAATATATGCCAGGAAGAATTTGTCAGCCATTACAACTGAAGATATGGCCCCATGGGTACATATTGCTTCCTTAAGCATATCGACAGACGGAATCGTACCGTAACCAGAGTAGGGTTCTACAAAATTCCAGCCTGATGCATAATAATCAGTTGCAGGGGAGACTCCTGTACAATTAGAAGGAGGACCGACAAGAGGAACTGCGGCTTCTCCGGCCAGATTTTTCCGGGAACTGACCATCCATTGAAAGACCTTATGCATATATCCTCCCGATACCCAGTCACTTACACCTGAACAGTCTACCACGAACTGTTCAGAAACATCTATGGTCTTTTTTGTTAGTATTTTATAACTGCTCTCGTAGGCATCCGCTGCTGCAAATGCCCAGCATACGCTCCAAAATTGTTTCTGGTCATGAACCGGGGTGACAAAACCTGCTTCCCGAAGGTCAAGTTTTTTCATTTTAGGATTGCCATAAATGTAAGGGTTTAGTGCTTCCTTTGATAACCGGTCCGGATTAACACCCTGATTGCCGGATCTTGTTGCATCTGTCCGGACTGTTTCACTTATTTTCTTCCCTTCATCAGAGGCGGGCAGTCTGAGGCCTCTGAGCTTTTCTATCGGCACCTCCGAAACAGATGTATAACCGACCTGGTATTTCAGGTTTTTGGTGGTAATTTCACTTCTCATTAATTCAAGTTGTTCTTTTACAGCAACCGGCGCCTTTATTTCACGCTGGGAGTAGTAGGCAGACAGTTTATATCCCTGGGCAAAGAGGTTGAAACTGCAAATCAGGGTTGCCAGTATCAGAGAAAATTTTTTCATGATTTCAGTATTTGATTAAGTTGTTTTAGAATTCACTTTGTATATTCTCCCGGGTCTATCTCAGTCCTGTCTGTGAGGCCTGAACCCATGACGCCCAAGTACCAATTGCATTTGAATCGTATTTTACCCACATGTAACCCCTTTCAGTCCCGTAACCACACGTGCTTCCCCAGTCCGTTCCAAATGAATTCTTAATGAGCCAGCATTCAATCGAGTCGTCCCAACCTATAATCGCAACACCTATTAGAGGTTTAGAATTATAAAACGGATCAAGGTCATTAGTCAAAACGCTGGAAAACTCACCTCCAGCATATGCCAGTAAATATCTGTCACCTACCATAGCTGAAGCAATTGCCCCATGGGTACAAATCGCTTCCTTAATCCCATCGACATACCAGGAACCAGGTTTGTATTCTACAAATCCCCAATCTGAAGCATAATAATCAGTTGCAGGGGAGGCTCCCGTGCATTTCGAAGGAAGACCGACAAAAGGAACTGCGGCTTCCCCGGCCAGATTTTTCCGGGAACTGATCATCCATTGAAAAACCTTTTCCATATTTCCTCCCACTTTCCAGTCACCTGCATTTGAACAGTCTACCACAAACTGTTCAGAAACATCGATTGTCTTTTTAGTTAGTATTTTATAACTGATCTCGTAGACATCCGCTGCTGCAAATGCCCAGCATACGCTCCAACATTGTTTCTGGTCATGAACCGGGGTGACAAAACCTGCTTCCCGAAGGTCAAGTTTTTTCATTTTTGGATTGCCATAAACGTAAGGGTTTAGTGCATCCTTTGATAAGCGGGCCGGACTAGCGGCCTGTTTGCCAGCTTTTGTTGCATCAGGCCGGATTGTTTCCGTTATCTGCCTTCCTTCATCCGGGGTGGGCATTCTCAGGCCTCTTAGTTTTTCTATCGGCACCTCCGAAACAGATGTATAACCGACCTGGTATTTAAGGTCTTTGGCTGTAATTTCCCTTCTCATTAGTTCAAGCTGTTCCTTTACAGCAACCGGAGCCTTTATTTCACGCTGGGAGTAGTAGGCCGGCAGTTTATATCCCTGGGCAAAGAGGTTGAAACTGCAAATCAGGGTAACCAGTATCAGAGAACATTTTTTCATGTTTTTAAGTATTTAATAATAGATATTTGAAATTCACAGAGCATTTCTTTTGAATGACCATTTATTGAAAACTGTTAAGTTTGGTAATGCGAATGTAGGAGGTAGAACAGGTCAATTCTATCCCCTAAAAGGGGTATTTATTTAATGTATTACTAATTAATATTGTACTGACAAATTGGAGATGAAACTCAGGATGGTTTGCCAGAATCAGACGACTTATAACTTCAGAATATACAAGGCATGCTTTATTTTGTATAAACCGCACTGAGACGAGTAGCCTGCAACTTTATGCCCGTACCACTGCAATCCTTGTTTGGGTCGCGCCTGAACAGAAGCTAATTAAAAAGGTATAATTCTTTCGGCAATGCTCGGTTTTGAATTTTTTTTTATATTTGTCACCGCAAATCGTTTTGCCCAGGTGGTGAAATTGGTAGACACGCCAGCTTGAGGGGCTGGTGCTCGTAAGGGTGTGCAAGTTCGAGTCTTGTCCTGGGCACAAAAAAAAAGCCGCAATTCGCGGCTTTTTTTCATTTTCGATTCTCAATTCTCGATTGTCGATTGGGAACATTTTTATTCGACAATCGCAAGTCGACAATCGCAAGTCGGCAATCGCAAGTCGGCAATCGCAAATCGGCAATCGCAAGTCGACCATCGCAAATTATTTAATTATGGCATCATAGGTGGCCTGCAGGATCCGGCCGCGGATTGAGAGATCAGAGAGCTTACTGTTGTTACGCGTGGGATATACCCTGTTGCTCAGGAAAACATAGGATATCTCAGCCTCGGGATCAATCCATATGAAAGTACCGGTAAAACCTGAATGCCCGAAGCTGGAAGGAGAGGCTGAATGACACGGGTAGGCCTCTTCCGGGGGAATAGTGTCATTACCCAGAAGTGGCTTGTCAAACCCGAGGGCACGCCGGTTTTCATTTTCGGGGTACTGCACTGTAGTGTACTCACTCAACACTTCACTGCTTAGGACCCTCACACCGCCATACTCACCTCCCCTGCGGTACATCTCCACCAGCTTCAGCAGGTCATTACCCGTTGCGAATAGCCCCGCATGACCCGAGACACCGCCCAGCATGGCTGTGCCTTCGTCATGTACAGTTCCTCTTAAGAGTTGCTTGCGGAAGAGGGAATCATATTCGGTTGGTACGATACGCTCCCTGGGATACTTCTGAAGTGGATTATATGTTATGTTGAACGCCCCGATGGGCCTGTAGATGTTCGCCGGGGCAAACTTGTCGATAGTCGTATCAGTCAGGCTCTCAATGATCTCCGCTGAGAGGATGAAGGTGAGGTCGGAATAGACATACTTCTTCTCACCCTTGGGACTGTCACGTATCTCCCTGAACATCTCCTTGAGATAGTGTCGGTTCATATAAAGTGAATCGGTCACCGGCAGGGCGAATTTCCTGTTGCCGGCATCATTGAAGATGCCTCGCTTGAAGGTGCTGTCCTCCTCAATGGTGCTCCTCCAGAACGGGATCCATGATCTCAGGCCCGACTGGTGGGCAAGCATATCCCGCAACAGCATGTCGCCCTTGTCGGAGAACCGGTACCACGGCAGGTAATTACCAAGGGTCTCGTCCGGATCGAACAGGCCACGGTCATCAAGAAGCATCAGTGACGGGGTGGCGGCTGATACCTTCGTTACCGATGCAAGGTCCCATATGTCATGCTCCTTTACGGCCTCGGTGCTGTCAAACAGATGGAAGCCGTAGCACTTATTAAGAACAACAATCCCTCTGCGGGCGATGAGCACGTGACAGCCCGGGTAGGCCAGTGAGTCGAGCCCCGATTGAACTATTGAATCAACTTTGCTTATGAGTCTTTCAGATGAAAGTCCTGCGTTCTCCGGGAAGCCGAACTGCAGCCTCATGCTGCCGGGCGTCTTTATCCCATGGCCTTCCGGATAGGCGGCATTGACGGTCACTGGCAACCTGCCCGAAGCCCCCAGCGCGCCAAAGAGCACCTGCACCGCCGCCTGGTGAGTGTAACTGTTGTCCTGGTAGGCTACCAGCATGGCAGCAGGTTTAACGGACATATCCAGCCTCTCGATGCCGTACGGATTACCAAACCAGATTACAGCTGATCGGCCAAGCCCTGCTATCTGCCTGAAAAGGGAGTTCAGCCGAGGAGTAACACCGTACGACGCGGCTGGCTTCTGCTCAAGCGCACAGAAACCGGCAATCACCACATCATAATCTTTCAGTTTTGCCAGCACGAACTGAGCGCCCTGCTCATTTTCAGGATCAATAAAGAAATGGTCAGCATTTGTATACCTGTCAGTCATCTTCTGGAACTCTGTCATTGCCAGTCGGTTGACTGATACGGTGGCAATCCTGATCCTGTCAAGACGCCCCAACGGCACAAGATTGTCATTATTCTCTATCAGGGTCATGGCTCCGGAATAGAGCTCCCTGATGAGGGCCGGGTGAGCCGTTCCGGGCATGGGATTCCGACTATATGTCTCACCTGAAGCCGTGTCATTGCGGCTCTCCAGCCACAGCTTGGCTGCAAGCAGCTTGCGGCAACGGGCGGTGATCTCTTCCATAGCTATCTCTCCCTTCTCTACCCTGCGGGCGATCTCGTCAATGGCCCGCAATGGATCGGTGGAGTATTCAATGATGTCATTGCCGGCTTTCAGCGCTTCCGCATCTGCCACACCTGAAGGGTAGGTAAGCGTGGCGCCCGCCATATTCATGGCATCGGTAAGGATCAGCCCCCTGAACCCGGCCTCCTCACGCAGAATACCTGTTACGATCTTTCGTGAGAAGGTGGCTGGCAGCCGTGGCGTGCCATCAAGTGCAGGCACGTTTATGTGTGCAGTCATGACAGCGCCGATACCCGCAGCGGCAAGATGCCGGAAAGGAACCAGCTCCACCGTGTCAAACCGCTGGCGGTCGCCCCTGATAACAGGCAGCCCTGTATGCGAGTCCACATCGGTGTCTCCGTGACCGGGGAAGTGCTTGGCACATGCCATCACACCGTTATCCTGCATCCCCTTCATGTACATCACTGCCTTCAAGGAGACCCTGGCGGGGTCTTCGCCGAACGACCGGTAGTTGATGACAGGGTTGAGCGGGTTGTTGTTCACATCTGCCACCGGAGCCAGATTGACATTGACCCCGATATCTCGGCACTGCCACGCAACGGCAGCACCCATCATATATATGAGAGAGTCATCCTGCAGTGCGCCGAGAGTCATCTGGTATGGGAAGTCCTCGATCTCCCTTAGTCGCATCCCTGTTCCCCACTCTGCATCCTGAGCAATGATAAGGGGTATCCTGCTGAGCTTCCTGATCCGTTCAGTGAATTCGATCTGCCTCACGCGCGATCCCTCAAAGAAGATGACGCCTCCAATGCCGTGCTTCGTCACCAGATCCTCAACCTGCCTGAAGTTGTCACCCGTCTCAGCCGCCCAGGCCGGTATCCAGATCAGCTGTGCAATCATCTCCCTGACAGTCATGGTCTTGAGAATGCTGTCTACCCTTGTGTCGTCTGTATACCTTTGCCATGGAACCCTGTTCTCAATTGTCTGGGCACCTGTTGTGAACAGGGTAGAAAGAGCAAGAGTCAGAAGAAGTGATAAGCTTAACTTTTTCATGGGATGCTTGGTTTTGGGAGAAATCAAAAATAGCACTTTTCTTTCTTATTTTTTTCTCCGGCGGATTAGTTCCAAATTGTTATTTTTACGAAATCAATAACTAAACTATGGCATCAGCAAAGAGCACCGGCAAAGGTGCCGGCAGCAAACCGGCACGTCTTATGTCTCTCGACGTATTCAGGGGAATGACGGTTGTGTTTATGATTATCGTCAACACTCCCGGAACATGGAGTCATGTTTACGCACCTCTCAGGCATGCCTCATGGCATGGATGTACACCTACTGACCTGGTCTTCCCTTCATTTCTCTTCATCTCGGGTGTGGCAATGTGGTATTCGCTCCGCAAGTTCAACTTCGAGTTCTCGGGTCCTGCATTGTTCAGGATACTGAGGAGAGTTGCACTGATCTTTGCTGTCGGTCTCTTCCTGAACATCTTCCCGCGCTTTGTGCGCGATTACGATACTCTCCGCATAATGGGCGTACTCCAGCGGATCGCGCTGGCGTGGGGCCTGGGCGCACTGCTGGTTCTGCTTATCAAAAAGAATTATATCTGGTTAGCCACTGCGGTGATACTGGTGGGATACTGGGCGCTCATGTACTTCCTGGGTGGCAGTGATCCATACTCACTGGAGGGTAACTTCGCCCGGACGGTCGACCTGGCTGTTATCGGCGAAAACCATCTTTACAAGGGCTTCGGAATACCCTTTGACCCGGAGGGCCTGCTCAGCACCCTGCCCGCAACAGCGACTGTTCTGCTTGGCTTCATGGCCGGCGGACTCATAACCAGTAAAGGCAGCTCATGGAAGACTGTCGGTTGGCTGACTTTTGTTGGGGCGTTGCTCATCGCCGCCGGACTGCTGTGGGGCGAGTACTTCCCGATCAACAAACCCATCTGGACCAGCTCTTACGTTCTTTACGCCGGTGGTATCGGGATGGTCGTCCTGGCACTGCTGTTCATGATAGTTGATATCTGGAACCTGAGGGGATGGACCGGATTCTTCAATACCTTCGGAACCAACGCACTCTTTACTTACGTTCTTGCCGGGATGCTTACCAAGACCCTGCTGTTGATCAAGATAGGGGAGGTATCACTCTATAACTGGATCTTTACCCATGTATGCAGCCCGTTGTTCGAGGAACAGAAGCTGGCAAGCCTGCTGTTCCCGATAATGCTGGTGACTGTCATCTGGGCGCTGGGATATATTCTTTACCGTAAAAAGATCATCATACGGCTCTGAGATGGATATAAGAACAATCGTTGAAAAAGCCTTCCGTAAATGGAAAGGCTCTGCACCCGAGACCATAACGCGTCTGCCGCAGTCGGGCTCAGACAGGGTCTACTTCAGGCTGACATACCTCGAAGGCCAGGTCATTGGTGCCTTTAACCCGAGCCGTGAGGAAAACGATGCCTTCGTGGGCTTCTCCAATCACTTCAGGTCGAAGGGATTGCCGGTACCTGAGATATATGTCTATTATCCTGATGTGATGGTCTATTTCCTTGAGGATCTCGGTGACACAAACCTGTTTACGTGGCTCTTTCAACGCAATGAAGAAGAGAGATTCAATGAGGAGACCGAGGCTCTTTTCATGACCGTGGCTGCTGACCTTGTACGGATACAGACGGAAGGTATCGAGGGACTGGATCTGTCTCTGTGCTACCCTCACCGCAGTTTCGACCGACAGAGCATAGTGTGGGACCTGAACTACTATAAGTACATGTTCCTGAAGCTGATAGCCGCCCCGTTCAATGAGACGAAGCTTGAGCGCGATTTTGAGACTCTCACCCGGTTTCTGCTTGATGCAGGCCAGGATTACTTCCTCTTCCGCGACTTCCAGACGGCCAACATCATGATCAGGGATGGAAAACCGTGGTACATTGACTACCAGGGAGGCAGGCTCGGTGCACCTCATTATGACATTGCCTCGCTTGTTTATGACGCAAAGGCCTATATACCAGCTCATATCAGACAGAAGGCCCTCGACCGCCACCTTGACCTGTTTGCGAAGGCCACCGGAAAGTCCAGGGAGTCGCTCGAGAGATACTCGGGAGCATTCACTCTCATCAGGCTGATGCAGGCCCTTGGCGCATTCGGCTTCCGGGGACTGCATGAGAACAAACCCACATTCACCGAGAGCATTGTTCCTGCTGTGGAGCTGATGAATGAGCTTCTTGCGGGCGATGCCGTGCAGATAGATCTTCCTGAACTGAAAAAGGCATCGGAGGCAGTTCCGCTACAGAGGAAATACAGGATCCTGGCACATTACCAGGACCTTGTCAGGATCAATATTGAGAGTTTTTCTTATGTAAAGGGGAGAACAGTCAGTTATGACACCGGCAGCGGATTTGTCTTCGACTGCCGCGGAATGCGTAACCCGGCCACGGTAGCCGAGCTTAACGAGCTGACAGGGCTTGATCCCGAGGTGGTGGAGTTCTTTGGCAATGATGACGAGGCCGTTGCCTTCGCCGGCGACTGCACGAACCTCATCCGCAACTCGCTCCCCATGATGAGGAGAAAAGGAATCCTTGACATCAGGGCTGCCTTTGGCTGCGTGGGAGGGCGTCACCGTTCAGTGTGGTGTGCTGTGAGAGTGGCATCTATGCTCTCATCAATGTCCGGCGTTGAGGTGACAGTGACACATACCGCACTGGAGCAATGAAGGCGATGATCTTTGCCGCCGGCCTGGGTACCAGGCTGGGCGAGCTGACCCTGACAAAACCAAAAGCCCTGGCTGACATCAACGGCCGTACCATGCTGGAACTGACATCTGAGAAACTTGTCAGGGCAGGGTTTGATGACCTTATTGTTAATATCCACCATCACCCTGAGCTGATGCTTGAAGAGATTGAAAAGCTGCGCAGCATGGGTTATTCTATTACTGTCTCTGACGAGCGCGATGAGCTCCTTGACACCGCCGGCGGACTGATGAAGGCGCGGCACTTCTTTGACGACAGTCCCTTCATGTGCCATAATGTTGATGAGTTCACCGACCTCGACCTGGCAGCAATGTACAGGCAGCACACTGAATCGGGAGCCCTGGCAACCCTGGCAGTGAGACACAGGCCCGGCAACAGGATGCTTCTGGTCGATGCAGCCGGACGGGTACGGGGCTGGCGTAACAACGCCACAAAGGAAGAGATAATCACTGTGGAAAGCAGCAGGAAGCTGGAAGAGGCAGGCTTCTCGGGTATACAGGTACTCTCACCTGCCATATTCAGCATGATGCCGGAAGGTATCTACTCGCTCACATCCCTCTACCTGATGCTGGCAAAGCACCACCCGATAATGACCTGCCTGCATGATTACGGGTACTGGTTCGACTGCGGGACACCTAAGAATCTGGAGAAGATCAGAGCCCACCTCCTGAAGGAAGCGTCAGAATAGTTATTCGAAAAAAACGCACAGAAAGAATCCTACATCCATTTCTTTCGCCTCAGGAGGAATACACCCATGATGGCCAGTACGACCGATCCGGCAAGTATGAACCAGAAGGCACTCATGTTGTTCTCGAGCCTGTTCGGAACGTTCATGCCGTAGAAGCTGGCAATAAGGGTAGGTATCATCAGTATGATTGTGACGATTGTCAGCGACTTCATCACAATGTTCAGGTTGTTAGATATGACCGATGCAAAGGCATCCATCATCCCGCTCTGAATATCGCTGTATATCTTGGCCATCTCAATCGCCTGCCGGTTCTCAATGGTGGCTTCCTCAAGCAGGTCTGAAGAAAACTCATAATCGCGTATCCACTTTGAGTTCTTGAGCTTGAGCATCATCATCTCATTCGACCTGAGTGAGGTGGTGAAGTAGACAAGGCACTTCTCCATCTTCAGCAGCCTGTGTAACTCCTGGTTGCGGGTCGACTTCTCAAGATCCTGCTCAATCATCGCTGTCTGGTTGTTTATCTGCTTCAGGTAGCGGTGGTAGAACATTGTTGTGCGAAGGAAGAGATGCAGGATCAGATCGATCTTGGTCTCGATGGTGATCCCCTTGCCGCTGCGGCTGAAGAAGTCGTCAAGAACTTCATTGTTCCTGTGACAGATGATTACAAGACTGTTCTTGTCAAGCACCAGTCCGAGGGGAATGGTGGTGAAGGGAAAACCGTTCGACTGGTTCTGGTAGGGGATACGGTAGATCATCAGCAGCACGTCATCCTCAACCTCCATGCGAGATCGCTCGTCAACGTCAAGAATATCAGTAAGAAAATCCTCAGGAACCTTCAGAGTGGTCTTTAAAATACCTATCTCTGAAGGAGTGGGATCAGTGACGTTAACAATGCAACCTTTTTCAAATGAGTTCAACGGAAGGAGACCGTTCGGGATCATCTGCCAGTAAGTAATCATTCTTCTACCTCCAATTTTATGTTCAACGGAGGTATATGTCTCCAAATTACCTCAGCAGAACAAAATTAATATTACGGCTCGCGTGATAATCGTCCATAAAAGACAACTGTATTGATATGACTGCAAAAATATAACTTTTATAGTAACCGCGTCTGAGGTCGGACAAAAATGTCCAAAAAAATTACCTTTGCATATAACCTAACTAAAAAGGTGATGGGAAAAGTGCTTGTTGTAGGTGCCGGAGGCGTTGGTACCGTGGCGGTAACCAAGATGGCTCAGCTGCCTGAGGTCTTCAGTGAAATAATGCTTGCCAGCCGTACAAAATCGAAATGCGATGTCATTGCAGAGCGTATCGGGGGTAACAGGATACAGACCGCAAAGGTTGATGCTGATAACGTTGCGGAGATGGCCATCCTGATAAGATCGTTCGGGCCCGACCTGGTTGTCAACCTTGCACTGCCTTACCAGGACCTCCACATAATGGAAGCCTGTCTGGAGACGGGCGTGGCCTATCTTGACACCGCCAACTATGAGCCCCCTGAGGAGGCAAAGTACGCATACTCATGGCAGTGGGCTTACAATGACCGTTTCCGTGAAGCAGGACTGACAGCTATCCTCGGCTGCGGGTTCGACCCCGGTGTGACTGGCGTCTTTACGGCCCACGCTGCCAAACATCACTTCAGTGAGATTCATTACCTCGATATCGTCGATTGCAATGCGGGTGACCATGGGAAGGCATTCGCAACAAACTTCAATCCTGAGATCAACATCAGGGAGGTGACGCAGAAGGGCAAATACTGGGAGAACGGCCAGTGGATATACACCGAGCCCCATGAGATACACAAGCCGCTGACCTATCCTGGCATCGGCCCCAAAGAGTCATATCTCATCTATCATGAGGAGCTGGAATCACTCGTTAAGAACTTCCCCTCGATCAAGCGGGCACGCTTCTGGATGACCTTCGGCCAGGAGTACCTCACCCACCTGCGCGTCATTCAGAATATTGGAATGGCCCGCATTGACCCGGTAATGTACAACGGTGTGGAGATCATACCCATACAGTTCCTGAAAGAGGTGCTCCCCAACCCGGGTGACCTCGGTGAGAACTACAAGGGATGGACTTCAATCGGATGCCGCATCAAGGGCCTCGACAAGCAGGGTAAGGAGCGAACCTACTATATATGGAACAACTGCAGCCATGAGGAGGCCTATCGCGAGACAGGGACACAGGCGGTGAGCTACACCACCGGCGTGCCGGCCGCCACCGGCGCGATGATGTACATGAGGGGGCTCTGGAAGAAGCCCGGTGTATGGAACGTGGAACAGTTTGATCCTGACCCCTTCCTCACTGAGCTGAGCAGACTGGGCCTGCCCTGGAATGAGAAGTTTGACATAGACCTGGAACTCTGATATGATTGATTACCAAAAGGTTCCGTCGCCCTGCTACGTTATCGATGAACAGCGTCTGAGGCGAAACCTTGAGCTGATAAAACATGTCTCGGAGGCATCCGGAGCTGAGATAATACTGGCCTTCAAAGGCTTCGCCATGTGGTCTGTCTTTCCCATCGTGCGTGAATATATCTCCGGCGCTGCCGCAAGTTCAATTCATGAAGCCCGTCTCTGCTTCGAGGAGATGGGCTCCCCGGCACATAGCTACGCACCTGCCTTCCGCCGCGAGGAGTTCGGAACAATTCTGCGCTACAGCTCGCATATCACCTTCAACTCACTGGCACAGTACCGTAAATTCGCGCCGGTGCTGCTGAGTGAGGGGAAACACATCTCGCCCGGCCTGCGCATCAACCCCGAATTCTCTGAGATTGCTCATGGCATCTACAACCCATGCTCACCCGGCTCGCGACTGGGTGTCAACGCTGCCGAACTTGCTGACGGACTGCCGGAAGGGGTGGAGGGACTCCATTTCCACGTGTTGTTCGAGTCGGACTCCTACACATTGGAGAAGGTGCTGGCAGTGGTGGAGGAGAAGTTCGGACACCTGCTGCCGAAACTGAAATGGCTCAATATGGGAGGAGGTCACCTGATGACCCGCCGCGATTATAATACTGATCATCTCATCGGGCTGCTGAAGAGATTCAGGGAAAAATATAATATTCACCTTATCCTTGAACCCGGCAGCGCATTTGCCTGGGAGACAGGAGAACTTGTTTCAACAGTGGAGGATATCGTCATACGCGACGGAATAAGGACGGCAATACTGGACGTATCCTTCACGGCTCATATGCCTGACTGCCTCGAGATGCCATACAAACCGGTGATTATGGGAGCGTTTGATCCGACCGACGGCAAACCTACATACCGCATGGGAGGCAACTCATGCCTGTCGGGCGACTTCATGGGCGACTGGTCGTTTCACCGTGAGCTGGAGGTTGGTAACAGGATAGTCTTCTGGGATATGATCCATTATACTATGGTCAAGACCACCACTTTCAACGGCGTGCCACATCCTCATATTGGCATCTGGACTTCTGACCAGCGATTCAGGCTCATCAGGGAGTTCGGCTACGAAGATTACCGGGACAGGCTCTCTTAGGTAGTCTTCAGTCCACAGTCAGCAGTCGGCAGTCAAAATCCAATCGGCAGTCCTGTAGTCGGCAACTGATTGATTGATTGACTGAAGACTGAAGACTGAGGACTGCCGACTAAAAAAACAGGCGGATCTCTCCGCCTGCTCTGTAAAATTCATGTCGGTCTGATTGTCAGAATGCGTATCCGATAGCCAGTGTGGCGCTTGGCATGATCCCGCTCAAATCATCCTCACTGTCCCCTCCTTTGGCAATAGTGTACATCGGCCCTATTCCAAGGTCCAGGACAAAACCGCTATCCCAGACCCACTGGTAGCCAATTTCTGCACCGAAGCCAACAGTGCTTGCGCTGTACTCCACATCCAGATCATCTGTGATTTTTCCAAATGAAAATGCTACCTGGGGATTGATGTAAAATCCACCCGGCACCGGTTTCTTGGCGTGGGTGAAGTAATACCTGTAACCCAGGCCGGCACCGGCAAGATTAACTTCCAGCCCAAGCAGTTTGTACATGTACTGCCCCCTGACCAGGAGAGAGGAGGTTGTTCCGAATACTCTCTCGTAGGTGGCGTTGAAGTTTCCAAAGGCCAGGCCTAGAGGATTGGTTTTGATAACATTGCTCTGGGCATTAATTCCAAATGCAAAAGCAACAAACACTAAAGAAAGGATTAGTTTTTTCATGGGCGTTTAATTATTAAATAACAATTAAAAACAACTGTAAAGTTATAACAAATATTGTCCTGCAAAGTTTTTGAAATATTCTTTAAGCAAAACTCCTCTAATCCGGTATTAAGACATCGTATTCTCTCTGCCTGGGCTGTCGTCATTGCTTTCCGGGCAATTTTCTTATTTGCCAGGCATGGATGGCCAATTTTCAAAGGGCAATTTTCGATTTCGCAAATAAAAACCCCAAATAATCGCTATTCGCAAATTGGAAATCGCAACTCGCAAATATTCAGGTCTTTATTCATGAATTGCACCTGATCCCAGCAGTTCCTCGCCGTCATACCATGCGGCGAACTGTCCGGGGGTGATGCCACGCTGCTGCCCTTCGAAGATGATAAAATAACCCTCATCACGGGCAAACACGCGTGCATGCTGCAACGGTTGCCTGTACCGTATACGGACAGAATAGTCACGCGTCTCCCCGGGAGCCATGGCCAGGTCAGTTCTGATCCAGTGCACCTCCTGCGCTCTGATGAACAGCCCTTTGCGGTAAAGACCCCCGTGCAGCTGTCCCTCACCCACGTAGACAAGGTTATTGAGGGTGTCTGTAGCCAGAACGAATAACGGCTCCCTGTAGCCCCCCAGGTTGAGTCCCTTGCGCTGCCCGACTGTGTAGAAGTGTGCCCCGTTATGCACCCCGGCCGTCACTCCGTCGCCGGGATTTATTGCATGCGCCGCCGCCATCAGGGCAAGGTCACCGGATGAGATATCATTATCGGGCACACCGTCAGGCCAGATTCTGAACGGATGGTCCAGGGGCACGTTTATGACCCTTCCCTTTTTAGCCTCCAGCTTCTGCTGCAGGAAGACAGGCAGGTCAACCTTGCCCACGAAACAAATGCCCTGTGAGTCCTTCCGGTCAGCGGTGGCCAGGCCCAGGTCAATGGCAATCTTCCTCACCTCGGGCTTGGTCAGGTAACCCACCGGGAAGAGGACGTTGTCAAGTTGCCCCTGGCTTACCTGGCAGAGAAAATAACTCTGGTCCTTGTTGTGATCAACACCCGCCAGAAGCCTGTTCATCTGTCCTCCGGCAGTATCAGCTACCTCTCTCCGGCAGTAATGGCCGGTTGCAACGTAATCAGCGCCATGCTTCATAGCTTCCCGAACGAATGAATCGAACTTTATCTCACGGTTGCATAACACATCGGGATTAGGGGTGCGTCCAACCGCGTACTCGCTGAACATGTAGTCCACTACTCTTTTTCTGTACTCATCGCTCAGGTCAACGGTTCTCAGCCTTATTTTCAGCTTCCGCGCCACCATCTCCGCGAAGGTGATATCCTCATCATACGGACACTCTGCCTTGAGCAGGCCGCGGCTGTCATGCCAGTTGATCATGAAGAGTCCCTCTACCTCATAACCCTGTTCCTTCAGGAGCCATGCGGCAACGCTGGAATCAACACCACCCGACAGACCGACAACAACCTTCTTCTGCATGCCTCAAAGGTAGCCTTAAAGTTCAAATGTTGAAAACTACTTGAGCGCTTACTCCCTTCATTGCTCTTTTTTTACTACTTTTCAATCGATGAGCTCTCCAGGTAAGTTATTGAAATACAGTGCATCGGCAGGGTCAGGAAAGACCCATGCCCTGACCGGGTTCTACCTGTCGTGCGTGCTGCATGACCCCGGTGCCTACAGGAGAATACTTGCCGTGACCTTCACCAACAGCGCCGCGGCTGAGATGAAGAGCCGTATACTGAGACGACTCCACACCCTCGGACAGGATAATACTGCCGGCGAAGAAGATAGGGAGGAGTTTGTCACCTACCTCTGCAGGTTCTTCCCCGGCCTCTGGCCTGACAGGAATAAGGCCATGATGACAGTACGGAAGAACGCACCCCTGGCCCTCAACCATATCCTTCAGGATTACTCACGGTTTACAGTGGGGACCATCGATTCATTCTTCCAGAGGGTGATAAGAGCCTTCGCTCGCGAGATAGACATCCCTGCCGGATACGAGATCGAACTCGAGCATGAGGCACTCCTCTCTGACGCGGTGGACAGTCTGCTAAGTGCTGTAGCCACTGACAGCCGGCTGCTCGGATGGATCTCATCTTACGTGGGATCACGGCTTGACGACAATAAAGGCTGGGATATACGCCGCGAGATAATGACTGTGGCGGCACAGATATTTAAGGAGAACTTCAGACAGCTGAGCCCTGAGGATAAGAGGAAAATAGGTGATTATGAGGTGCTCGGTGAGTACGCAGCGAAGATCTTTGCCATAAAAAGGGGGTTCGAATCCGAACTTCAGAGGCTGGCAGCAGCAGGAGTGGAGATATATACAGGATGCGGTCTCTCCGCGTCGGATTTCCTTTTAAAAAGCAGGGGCGGAGTGGGCGAGAGCCTCAGGAAGTATGCCCATGGAGAGACTAAGCCTCCCAATGCGACGTGGAACAAAGCTGTGGTTGAAGGCAGATACTGCGCCGGAGGTGTCACAGCTGCCG
Source organism: Bacteroidales bacterium (assembly GCA_041740815.1). Taxonomy (GTDB): domain Bacteria; phylum Bacteroidota; class Bacteroidia; order Bacteroidales; family VadinHA17; genus SR-FBR-E99. The sequence continues at coordinate 3,906 of JBGSLG010000026.1, read as the reverse complement.
TTGACAGTGCATTCCGGGAGGCGGTCAGATTGGGACTGGATGAAACGGTCCGGGCTATAACCCGGCTCTTTGAGGAGCGGTACCGCCTGTACGTATCCTCACTGGCGCAGGTAAGAACCATCCATGTCATTGGCATACTCGGGGCCATCAGCGAGAGGGTGCGCGAACAGGCCCATGAACAGAACTTATTCCTTCTCTCTGACTCAGGCGAACTGATAAACAAGCTGATAGCTGATGACGATACACCGTTCATCTATGAGAAGATAGGCGCTGTCTATGACCATTATATAATTGATGAGTTTCAGGATACCTCACGGATACAGTGGAATAACTTCAGGCCTCTGATTGCTGAAACACTATCGCGCGGCAAAGACAACCTTGTTGTTGGCGATGTCAAACAGGCCATCTACCGGTGGCGCAACAGCGACTGGCGGATTATCCACAGCGAAGCGACTGAGGCCTTCGGCGACGAAGCGGTCACTGCCATACAGCTGCTCACAAACTTCCGAAGCCGCGCAAACATTATCAGGTTCAATAACCGGGTTTTTAATCCCGGCGCCATCCCGGCGCTGTGTGACGCAAAGCTTGATTTTGAAGGACTCAGGATAAGCGACATCTACTCGGAATCAGTCCAGAAGGGCACCCCCGGAAAAGATGGAGGGTATGTGCGGGTCTCCCTGTATGAAAAAAGCGGTGAGGACGGATGGCGAAAGAAGGTCCTGGAGGATCTGCCCCGGGTGATAGGGGAGATACAGGACAGGGGTTACAGGGCCGACGACATTCTTTTCCTCTGCCGTACCAACGAAGAGGGAAAGAGCATCATCAACCGGATACTTGAGTACAGTGCAGCCTGCACACCTGAACAGCGTTCCGGGCATAACTATGAGATCACCTCCGGCGAATCGCTATTCCTTGAACGCAATCCTGCCGTAACACTCATCCTCTCATGCCTGAGACATCTGGCTGATCCGCACAGCCGCATCAACCGCAGCCTGATGGTGAGATCCTTTGTGCTTGCCACGGGAGGCGACCCTGAACTGCTGTATTCAGCTGACAGGCCGGACGGAGCCGGTAACCCGCTGCCCGAAGGATGGGAGCGCGTCCTTGACTCCTTCAGGAATGCATCACTATTCACCGCCACCGAAAACATGATACGCTATTTCGGTCTTGGCAGCCACCCTGAGAATGTGGCCTACATCAGCTCGTTCCAGGATGTGGTGCTGGCATACTCAGGACGTTACAGCTCCGATATAACATCATTCACCTCCTGGTGGGACAGCGAGGGTTGCAAGAGCACCCTCAGCCAGTCTGACTGTCAGGATGCCATGCGTGTGATGACAATCCACAAGGCCAAGGGACTGCAGAGTAAGGTGGTAATAATCCCTTTCGCCTCATGGGATTTCTCAAGGCACGGATTCACCAAACCGCTTCTCTGGGTGACCGATGTGCCCGCGCAGTTTGCTCCCATGCCTGTAGTACTGCCGGAGCTCAGCAGTCGTCTTGAAGACTCCCTCTTTGCCGGGGCGGCGAAAATGGAGAAGGCCTCAGACTGGCTTGATGGTGTTAACCTCCTCTATGTAGCATTCACACGGGCCGTTGACGTCCTCTATGTCATGGCTCCGGACATGCCGGTAACGTCAGCCACCGGAGCCAACGCCGCAAGCCTCCTCGGAGAGGCGCTGCAGGGACTGCCCGATGACTTCCGATGGACGGAGCGCGAGGGTCTGAGGTTTGTCGAATGCGGTGAGCTGCCGTCTGTTGTCCAGGAAGCACGTGAGCCGCAGCTGGAGATGGAACAGTATACAGTCACTGAGCCGCGTGGTGCCCTGAGACTGAGGACGGGCGGCGCCCTCCCGCACGATGAGCTGAAGCTTGAGGAGCCCGGAGGCCGTGCCTACGGGATCATGATGCACGAGCTCCTCAGTCGCGTGAAGACAACCGCTGACATCGACGCTGCCGTAGACTTCACCTGCAGCAGCGGTTTGCTTCAGCTCAGCGGGCGCACAATGGTTGCCTCACGCCTCCATGCCATACTCACCTCTGACAGGGTTAGAGAGTGGTTCGACGGCACCTGGTCAGTGATGACGGAGGCAACCATCATCCTGCCCACGGGCGCCGCCCGCCGCCCTGACAGGGTGATGATACGGGATAACTCGGTGATAGTGGTCGACTATAAGTTCGGGGAGCCCTCTCCACGGCACAGGCAACAGGCAGCCTCATACCGCGAGCTGCTGAACCGGATGGGATATGCCAGCGTGAAGTCGTGGCTCTGGTATGTGGAAAAAGATATTGTGGAGGAGGTGTGATGGCGGAACAAGTTTACAGCTGGGGTACAGCACGCAGGTACAACTCATATGCTGACTGGTTCAATAACCTGTTCGGGAAACGGGTGCAGAAGGTTAGTATCAACGCCGGATTCACCTGTCCCAACCGCGACGGGACACTGGGTTACGGAGGATGCACTTACTGCAACAACGAAGCCTTCATCCCGCTCTACTGCACTCCCGACCTGAGTGTCTCCAGCCAGATTGAGCAGGGGATAGATTTCCACCGCAGACGCTACCGGCGCGTTGATACCTATCTTGCATACTTCCAGGCATATACCAACACTTATGCCGATACTGAGAGGGTGATGCAACTGTATGATGAAGCCCTGAACCACCCCTCTGTAGCTGGCATTGTGATAGGCACCCGCCCCGATTGCGTCACCGGTGAGCTGCTTGACCGCCTTGCAGTGATGGCACGCGATTATTTTGTCATGGTCGAATATGGCATCGAGTCGGTCAGTGATGTGACCCTGAAACGGATCAACAGGGGACATGACTTCGCCACCGCAGTGAAAGCGGTGGAGGAGACCGCCGCCAGGGGGCTGAACACCGGCGCCCATCTCATCTTCGGCTTTCCCGGCGAGAGCCGCACACAGATAACCGCGAGCGCAGGGGTGATCTCATCACTGCCGCTGACATCATTAAAAATAAGGCAGCTGCAACTGGTAAAAGGAACAGCGATGGCTGATGAATACAGGAGTGATCCCGGCGCCTTCGACCTGTATTCACTTGAGGAGTATCTCGAGCTTGTCATATCGTTCTGCGAGAGACTCTCTCCCTCAATAATGATCGACCGCATCAGCGGAGAGGCTCCTCCGCGGCTGCTCGACGACCCTCGCGACTGGCATATGCGCAGCAATGAGATCTTCCGCCTCTTTGAACAGCGCCTTGAAGAACACGGTACATGGCAGGGCAGACTTTACGTAAACAGCTGACAATGGATTTTCTTGAGAGAGTGGCAGACAAACTCCGCGAACAGCACGGAGAAGAGATGGAGAGACAGATAGTGGTCCTGCCAAGCCGCAGGGCCGGCCTCTACCTGGCACGTGCCCTCGCCCGGCTGAGCGACAAACCCCAGTGGGCACCACGGATGCTTACAGTCAGCGATCTGTTCCGCTCTTTCACCGAACTGACGCCGGCAGACACCGAGACCCTGATATTCGAGCTTTACGGAGTCTATAAAAAACGGTTCGGGGAAGAGATGTCGTTTGACGATTTCTGGTCGTGGGGCGAGATCATCATCAACGACTTCAACGACATTGACCTCTATCTTGCTGATGCGGAGAAGCTGTATGGCAATATCACTGACCTGAAGGAGATAGATGCCAGGTTCGGTGGTCTGACCGATGAACAGACTGAGATCATCCGCGGTTTCTGGAAGTCGTTTAGCCCGGGCGCCACAGGCAGCGAGGCCCGCACAAAATTCCAGTCGGTGTGGCAGAAGCTTGCCCCGCTTTACAGTGACTTCAGGGCGGTGATGGGTGAGCGGTGGCAGGCTGGTGACGGCATGTTGTGCCGCGAAGTGGCTGAGAGAGCCGCCGCCGCCACATTGAAAACAGAGGAGGATGTGACCTGGCAT
>JBGSLG010000025.1:0-4318 GCA_041740815.1 Bacteroidales bacterium | reverse complement strand
CGACCTCGACCGGCGCTGGGAGGGCTCTGACGACTATTATTCTCTTTCCGAGGAGGGTATCTTTTACGAGTATGCCTATAACTGGCGCGAGAACAGCAACCCCTGCAGTGATGCATATTACAGTCCCGACAAGAAGCTTGTCAGCAACATCCTTGCATCTGACCTGGGCATCATCGCCAAGAGCGGCACAGACAACAACCTGCGCATCTTCGTCAGGGACCTGCCCACCGCCGGTCCCGTCGAGGGAGCCACGGCTGAGGTCTACGACTACCAGATGCAGTCGATGGGCACGGTCACAACCGACAAGTCGGGCCTCGCCGCCCTGTCTTGCCCACGGAAGCCCTTCCTGGTGATAGCGCGGAAGGACAAGAACCGCAACTACCTCTCGCTGCAGGACGGCGCCGCACTCTCAATGAGCTCCTTCGACGTCTCGGGCGAGGCGCCGCAGTATGGGATCCGCGCATTTATCTTCACCGAGCGCGATGTCAGGCGACCGGGTGATACAATCTATGTGGGACTGATAGTCCGTGATGCGGGAAACGGCCTCCCTGCCGGACACCCTGTTCACTTCGAGCTATACAACAATAAGGGCAACAGGATAGATGACCAGGTTACCACCCTGGATGACAAGGGATTCATGACCTTTGCAACAGTAACATCCGACGATGCGGAGACAGGAAACTACAGGGCGCAGGTGCGCATCGGCGCAGCCACCTTCACCAAGATAATAAAGGTGGAGACCGTCAAGCCCAACAGGCTTAAAATTAAGCTCGACTTCCCCGCTGCCGTGGCCGGAGGAGACAGTAAAAACATACGCGGTAACATGAAGGTCACATGGCTGAACGGCACCACGGCCCGCGACATGAAGTCGACCGTTGAGATGCTGCTCAAACCGGTGAAGACAACCTTCGAAAAATACGGGCAGTACAGCTTCGATGACCCCTCCAAACAGTTCTGGTTCGAGAGCCAGACCGTCTTTGACGGCAGCATCAACAGCTCTGGCGAGGCCGTGGTCACATTCAGTCCCGACGATGAACTGCAGGCCCCCGGCATGCTCAACGCCGTCTTTACTACAAGGGTGTTTGAGAAGGGCGGCGATGCCAGCATCACGCAGACGGTTCTTCCCTATGCGCCATACCCTGCCTTTGTGGGGATGAACATACCGGCCCTGGGCGCCACCGGTCGTGTGCTCTTCACAGACAGGCCCAACGAGGTCCGCATAGTCACTCTGGACAAGAACGGCAAGCCCGTCAGGAGCGAGGTGGAGATCAATGTTTATAAGCTCGACTATCGCTGGTGGTGGGAGTCGGACGACGAGTACCTCGGGTCATTTATCAACCGCGGGCGCAACAACAATATCTTCAACGGCACCCTCACCACCTCGGGTGGCGAGGGTAAGATCGACTTCAGCGTTGACAAGCAGCAGTGGGGACGCTACCTGGTACGTGCCACGCTGCCCTCGGGACACTCCACAGGAATGATAGTGCTTGTAGACTGGCCCTGGGATTACGGCATGAAGCCCGGCGGCAACGACGGCGCCAGCCTACTGCAGCTGAACACCGACAAGGACAAATACAGCGTGGGCGATGAGATAAACCTCACCTTCCCCGCTCCTGAAAACGGCCGCGCCATCATAACGATAGAGAACAGCACCGGGCTGCTCGACATAAAAGAGATAACCACAGAGGCAGGCAACACCGAGGTGAAGGTGACAGCCACAAAGGCCATGGCGCCCAACGCCTATCTCTATGTGACCCTGCTGCAGCCACACTCACAGACAGTCAACGATGCACCGATACGTCTTTACGGTGTCATTCCGGTGATGGTGGAAGATCCTTCATCGAAGCTTATTCCGGTCATCACAATGCCTGACCAGATCAGATCACGGCAGGAGGTTGAGATAAAAATCACCGAACAGAACCGCCAGGAGATGACATACACCCTCGCTGTTGTGGACGAGGGGCTCCTTGACCTGACTGGATTCCGCACGCCGGATCCCTGGAAGTGGTTCTTCGTCAAGCACGCGCTGGGGGTCCGCACATGGGACCTGTATGATATTGTCTTTGGTGCGTTCGGCGGAAAGCTGGGACGTGCGTTTGCCATCGGCGGCAGCGATGCTGCAGTGGACCAGAGCAAGAACAGGGCACGGCGGTTTGAACCGGTGGTGCGTTTCATCGGTCCCTTTACAATTGCACCTGGCAAGACCGGAACACATAAGATCAGGCTGCCGCAGTACACAGGCTCCGTGAGGGTGATGGTCACCGCCGCGGGCGAGGGTAATACCTTCGGCTCTGCTGAGAAGAGCGTGATTGTCTCTGACCCGCTGATGATACTGGCAACAGCACCGCGCGTGCTGTCGCCCGGCGACAAGGTGGCGCTGCCGGTGACGGTCTTTGCACAGAAGAAGGAGATTGGTGAGGTGAATGTCACCGCCACAGGCAATGAGATGATCACATTCACTCAGGCTGACGGTACCGTACGGTTCACCGAGCCGGGCGACAAGGACCTGGAGCTCTTCTTCAACACCGCACAGCAGCCGGGCAAGGCTGTCATCAGTGTCAGGGCCGACGGTGGTGGCGAGAGCGCCGCCTATGACCTCGAGGTGCAGGTGCGTACACCCAATCCTCCCGAGCGCAGGGCGGAGACGGTGACACTCAGTCCCGGACAGAAATTTGATAAGAGTTTTGCTCCGTTCGGCATCGCAGGGACATCCTCGGCTTCGGTCGAGGTCTTCTCGCTGCCCTCGGTGAACCTATCGAAGCGTCTCGGGTATCTGACCTCCTTCCCTCACGGGTGTACCGAGCAGATCACCTCGGCTGCCTTCCCGCAGATATACCTTCCTGACCTGCTCGGAACGAACCTTCCTGATCCGGCAATGGTTCGTAATAATGTGCAGGAGGCGCTGCGCAGCATCGCTTCGCGTCAGCTCTCCTCAGGAGCTGTCACCCTGTGGCCGGGCGGACCGTACCCCGATGACTGGGTGACATCGTATGCCGGCCACTTCGCCATAGAGGCTCAGAAGGCCGGATATACGCTGCCTGCAGGGTTCCTCAGCAAGTGGACCGCCTACCAGCGCGCCACGGCCTCCGCATGGAGATACCAGCCGCAGTACCGCTACACCGCCAATGATCAGGCTTACAGGCTCTTCACTATGGCTCTGGCCGGGGTGGCCGACAAGGGCGCCATGAACCGCATGCGCGAGACGCAGGATCTGCCATCGCTGGCACGGTGGTTCCTCGCAGCTGCTTATGCAACAACCGGCAGACCCGAGGTGGCACTGAGCCTCACCGATGTCAGGAACCTGAAGACGGAGGAGGAGTTCAGTCATTACTATTACGGAAGCACTCTGAGAGACCAGTCGATCATCCTCTACACACTGACAGCCATCGGCAACACCACCGAGGCGCTGGAGCTGCTGAAGGAGGTGGCCGCATCGCTAAGCCAGGACCGCTGGTACAGCACGCAGACGACCTCATGGGGATTGTTCGCCTATATGAACTTCAGCAGGAAGATGAAGGGCGATAACAGCAAGCCTCTGAAGGTCTCATACGAATTCAACGGCAATAAGGAGAAGCTCAGCTCCGACGGGGGTGCCATAATGCAATTAATGACCCCGCTTTCGTCGAACAGGCTGGTCATTGAGAACGAGAGCGAAAAGCCGCTGTTTGTGACCTTCACCGAGCAGGGGGTGCCGGAGACTGCCGACATGACCGTGACGGAGAACAACCTGACGATGAAGGTTGAGTACACGGATATGGATCAGAAGCCCGTCGATGTCTCCTCGCTGGCCCAGGGCACCGGGTTCATGATGGCTGTGACTGTCACCAACACCACCTTCCGGCAGGTAAACAACCTGGCGCTGACGAAGATGGTACCCTCGGGATGGGAGATACAGAACACGCGTCTCTTTGAGGCGGGTATGGCGTTGAAAGAGGGCACTTATGACTACCGCGACTTCCGTGACGACAGGGTGAATACCTATTTCAGCCTGAAGTCCGGTGAGACCAAAAAGTTCTACCTCCTGCTGACCGCCTCTTACCGTGGCACATACTCGATGCCTGCAATTGTTTGCGAGGCCATGTATGATGAGGGGGTTACGGCACGGAGGCCGGGACGTGAGGTGATAGTCAGGCAGTAGGCAGTAGGAGGGAAAAAAGGTTAAAGGTTAAAGGTTAAAGGTTATAGGTCAAATGAAAGTTTACCTTTTGCATGAATCTTTTTCAAAGAATTACCGCTGATTAAAAACGGGAACTCCTCTATTAAAATACTGCGTTTTTCTTTTTCAAAATATACTCGCAGAATTTGTTCTTTTAGAGAC
>JBGSLG010000024.1:0-7613 GCA_041740815.1 Bacteroidales bacterium | reverse complement strand
GCTAAGCAGAGGCTGGAGCAATATGGGTATAATCAGTTGGAGGCGAAGGGTAAAAAGAGCATTATTACGATGTTTTTTGCCCAGTTTAAAAGCCTTATGATCATTATTCTTCTGGTTGCCGCCGCAATATCCGGGGTGGTTGGAGTCATGGAGGGCGAAGGATTGCTTGACACTTTTGTGATCCTCGGCATTCTTATCATCAATGCACTGATTGGCGCCATCCAGGAGAAGAGGGCGGAGACCTCCCTTGAAGCACTGAAGAGCATGGCTGCACCGGCATCCAAGGTACTGCGTGACGGCTCAATCACTGAGCTGGCCACACGTGATCTTGTTCCCGGCGATGTTGTAATTCTTGAGACAGGTTCAGTGATACCGGCAGACCTGCGACTCACAGAGTCAATCAACCTGAAGATTCAGGAATCTTCCCTGACAGGGGAGTCCGTTCCTGTTGATAAGCAGACAGATCCTATTCCCGGTGAGGATGTCTCGCTGGGTGACCGTACGAACATGGCATACTCGAGCAGCATGGTCACCTATGGCCGTGGACGAGGCATTGTGGTTAGCACAGGGATGTTGTCCGAGGTTGGCAAAATCGCAAACATGCTTCAGAATGCTGAAGATACGGAGACGCCGATGAGCAGGCGTCTTAACCAGCTGGGGAAGGTTCTCGGCCTTGTCGCTCTTGGTATCTGCGGTCTTATCTTTCTCGTGGGAGTGCTGTATGGCAACTCGGTGCTGAGCATGTTCATGACCGCTGTCACCCTTGCTGTTGCGGCTATCCCTGAAGGACTTCCGGCCGTTTCAACCATTGTTCTGGCAATTGGTGTTCAGCGCATGGTGAAAAAGAACGCTATCATCCGCACACTGCCGTCGGTTGAGACCCTCGGAAGCGCCACCGTCATCTGCTCCGACAAGACAGGTACCCTTACCCAGAACAAGATGACAGTTGTGGAGGCTTTCGTAAACCATAAGCATGATCAGATTAACAGGAGCGCCCCCGGTACTGAACTCAATGCCGAGGAGGAGAGGCTTCTTGCCATCTCAGTACTATGCGCTGATGCCTACGTGAAAAAGAATGAGGATGATAAGATCACCTTTACGGGAGACCCCACCGAGACTGCGCTCCTGGATTTCGGGCTGCTATACGGAGTGTACAAGGAAGAGGTTGAGAAGAAATTCCCCAGGGTGGCTGAGATACCTTTTGATTCGGAGAGGAAGCGGATGACGACTGTAAACAGGATGTCGGAGAACCGCACCCGTGTCAACGTAAAGGGAGGGCTTGACGAGGTGCTCAGCGTATGTGACAAGATAGTGATCAGCGGTGAAGTCAGGCCTCTCACGCAGTCTGACACAAATATGATCCGTAATGCCAACGAGGCAATGGCCAACTCGGCGCTGCGGGTGCTGGCCATGGCTTACAAGGATTGTCCGGAAGCTCCGCAGAAGGTTACTATCGGTGCCCTGGAGAACGGCCTGATATTCATCGGGCTGCTGGGGATGATCGATCCTGCCCGTCCGGAGGTGCTCGAGGCAGTTGCCAGATGCAATACGGCCGGTATACGGCCGGTGATGATTACCGGAGACCACAAGACAACGGCGCTGGCAATTGCGCGTGAGATCGGAATATACAAGGATGGTGACATAGCAATCACCGGTTCTGAGCTTGAGAAACTTTCTGACGAGGAACTTAATAAGACTGTCTCCCGGTTCTCGGTTTATGCCAGGGTAGCTCCCGAACATAAGGTCCGCATCGTCAAGGCATGGCAGAGTCACAGTGAGGTGGTGGCCATGACCGGCGACGGCGTCAATGACGCCCCGGCCCTTAAACAGGCAGACATAGGGGCTGCCATGGGTATTGTCGGAACCGATGTAGCCAAGGGCGCTGCTGACATGATCCTGACTGATGATAACTTTGCCACAATAGTCTCTGCCGTGGAGGAGGGACGGCGGATCTATGACAACATACTGAAGGTCATACAGTACCTGCTGTCGACGAACGTGGGTGAGATTTTCCTCATCCTGATCACCTCAATATTCAATATGGGAATGCCTCTGCTACCAATACACATCCTGTGGATCAACCTGGTCACCGACAGCCTGCCGGCACTGGCGCTCAGCGTCGAACCCCCGGAGGAGGGCATAATGAACCGCAAACCAAGGAACTCGAAGAAAGGTTTCATGACCAAAGGAATGATATGGAGGGTGATGTACCAGGGCCTTATGATAGGATCCATCCCGCTGGTCTCGTATATTTTAGGGCTGCGTGATGGCGGTGAGGTACTGGGCCGTACCATGGCTTTTGCCACTTTGATGTTCGCACAACTGGTGCATGTGCGCAACCTTCACTCAAATGCCCTTTCATCATTCAGGACCAATCCGCTGAAGAACCTGCCGCTAATCGGTGCCATCTTCACATCAGCAGCCATCGGCCTGGTCGTTCTTCTTGTGCCACCGATTAGAGAAGCATTCAGCCTGGCTGTCATGGACCGTGAACATTGGATCATTGTGATCCTGATGTCTTTTGCTCCGATAGTGGTTGTTGAACTGTTTAAACTATTCAGGATCAATGGAGTGAAGAACGACGAGCAATAGCATGAACAGGTAAATGGCTCATTTGATCAGCAGTAAGTATGATGAAATCAAGCTCTGTTGAGGGAAAGATATTTGGCTTTCACCGGAACATAATATTCACCGGACTGACCAGTTTTCTTACCGACACATCGGTCAAGATGATCTATTCGGTCATGCCGATGTTCCTTATGTCGATAGGCGCCTCGAAGGCCAGCCTGGGATTGATTGAGGGTGTGGCCGAGAGCACTGCCTCGCTGGTCAAGGCTTTCTCAGGCTTCTGGAGCGACAAGATAGGAAAGAACAAACCGTTCATGCTGGTGGGCTATGCGGTCTCGGCAATTATTTTCCCGCTCTATGCCTTTGTTGTCACTCCTATGCATGTCCTGATCCTGAGATTTATCGAGAGATTTGGAAAAGGCATAAGGACCGCCCCCCGCGATAGCCTTATCGCGGCTTCTGTCGAAAATAATGAGACCGGCAGAAGCTTTGGACTGCAGAAGGCGATGGACAACAGCGGTGCTATAGCCGGACCCCTTCTGGCATTTGCTCTTCTGAGCCTCTTTCCTGAAAACTACCGGCTGATTTTCATCGTGGCCGGTATACCCGCATTCCTGGGAATATTCGTTATTTTATTCGGGATTAAAGAGGCAATAAAGAGTAAAGCTGAGCTTTTTCAGAAGTTCCGGGTAAGGGACTTTCCAAAAAGGTATTATCTGTTCCTTGGGATCATCTTCATATTCACCCTCGGAAACTCGACTGATGCGCTGCTTCTGGTCAAAGCCAATGAGGCCGGAATAAAAGTAGCCTTTATACCGCTGGTATATCTCCTGACAAACCTCGTCTCGGTGATTGCCGCAATACCTTTGGGCTCTCTCTCTGACAGGGTTGGTAAGGAGAAAATCCTTGTGGCAGGATTTCTCTTATATGCACTGGTGTACTTTTGGTTTGGCAGGACCTCTGACACTGTAGTCATAACCGCCCTATTTGCTCTTTACGGTCTCTATTCCGCCGCCACTGACGGCATTCAGAAGGCCTTTGTTTCAGATATCACTGACAGTAACAAGAAGGGCACCGCTCTTGGCATCTACAATGCAATGCTTGGAATTACGCTTTTACCTGCAAGTATAATCGCCGGGTTACTCTATGACAGGGCAGGGTCAGGTGTCCCTTTCTATTTTGGTGCGTCAATGGCCTTCCTTGCCTTTTTGCTGATGATAGTATTCTGCATTTACGGAAGGTCCGTGAGAAATACTGATTAAACTACTTTTTAATGCAGCAGCTCTGTATTTCGTGCACGGGTATTTCTAATCTTCTAATCAATCCTCAGCGCCCGGGCCGGGTTGTAGTTTGCCGCCCTGAGAGTCTGGTAAATGACTGAAATGAAGCCGACAGTAATTACCACAAGTGTTGCCAGGAAATATATAAGCGGACTGACAGCTGCCTTGTCCGCAAAGCTTTCCATCCAGTATTTTGAACCGAAGTAGGCGACGGGCCACGCTATCAGGGAAGCAAGCAGAATGAGTATTAACGTTTCTTTTATCAGAAGACGGAGTACAACCGGAGCGGTGGCTCCGTATGTCTTCCTGATGCCTATCTCCCTGGTCCTTTTGTTTGTCATGAAAGCAACCAGTCCTATAAGTCCCAGGCAGGCTATGAATACTGCGAGAAGGGAAAACACGATGAAGATTTTTCCAGTCTTCATCTCAGAATTATACAGGTTGTTCCAGGAGTCAGTGAAGAATTCATACTGGAAAGGCCTGTCAGGAGCAAACTCCCGCCACTTTTCTTCAAGTGCCCGGATTGTGGCGGGGATATTGCTGCCTGAGAGTCTGATTGATGCAAACTGGTCACCGCCACCCGGAAACAATACAGTAAAGCACACAGGATCAATCTCCTTATGCATTGAAGCGATATGAAAATTCTTCATCACACCAATGATTTTATACCGTTGGAATTGGTCCGGCCCGGAAGGTTGCTTAATGTACTGTCCTACAACCGGTTCTGTCAGACCGAGCGATTTCACCGCAGCCTCATTAATCAGTATTGATGTGGAATCTGTTCCGTATTCACGGGAAAAAAAGCGACCGTCCACGAGCCGTACACCCAGTGTCTGGGGAAAGTCAAAGCTAACCTGTGACTGTTGCAGAAGATAGGTGTTCATTTCAGGGTCGTCGTCGCGGAAAAAGGCATTGTTACTGTAGTCCATGCCCGGCATCTGTGCTGAAAATCCCGCCTTCTCCACTCCATCGATCCTGAGGATCTGTTCCCTGAATGTCTCCCGCTGACGCCAGAATGCATCTGCCCTTCTTATTACTATAAGATTTTCCTTTTCAAACCCCAGATCCTTTTTCGTCATGAAGTTCAGTTGCCGGTAGACTACTGTTGAACCAATAATTATTACTATGGATACGGCAAACTGAAAAACAACAAGAATGCCCCTCAGTCTTTTTGACATCGATCCGGGGCTCATAGTGCCCTTGAGGACATCTATCGGGTCAAATGAGGCAAGTACCAGAGCCGGGTAGAAACCTGATGAAAATCCTACGACAATAATGAGGAGGATCAGAAAAAGAAGACCGTTAGCATTCCAAAGATCAACTGAAAGAGTTTTTCCTGTAAGCTGGTTGAAGGCAGGAGTCAACACAAAGACCAGCAGAACTGAAATAAGCACAGCGATAGCCGCAATGATTACTGATTCGGAGATGAATTGTAAAAATAGTCCTGTCTTGCCAGCTCCCGAAACTTTTTTTATACCGACTTCACGGGCCCGTCCTGCTGATTTTGCAGTAGCGAGGTTGACGTAATTTATTATTGCAATCACGAGAACCAGGAATGCAATCACTGCAAAGATATATACCGTGCTCAGTGATCCCGGTGGCTCAAGGGAATATTGCGAAGCCCCTTTCAGATGGATATCCTTAATAGGTTCCATCACGTAACTGAAGTCGTTGCCTGCATTCCTGAAATCATCAATTGATTGACCCAGGACCTCCTGCAGCTGAGGTCCCACGTATTTTATTACCATTTCCTGGAATTTTTCCTCGAGGGCCTCTTTCTGTGTGCCGTCACTTACAACAATATATGTGTAGAAGTTATGAGAGATCCAGAATTGACTGTTGGCCATTCCGGGTAAGAACTCAATGAAGCCAGAATGTCAAATTTTATGTGCGAATTATCAGGAACATTCTGAATAACTCCTGTTACTGTATAGAGGACAGTATCTGTCTCCACTGTCACTTTCTGCCCCATAGGTTCGGCATCACCGAAATATTTCCTGGCATACTCCTCCGTCATCACCATTGACCGGGGTCTCACAAGTGCTGTACTGGGGTCTCCCTTCAGGAACCTGAAGTCGAGCACATCAAAGAAGGTAGAGTCAGCGAAAAGCACACCATCCTCGTTGAATTTGTTTTCGCCGTAACCTATCAACCAGTCGCCCATTCCGCGAACCCTTGCGGCACGGATTACTTCCGGATAATCGTTCAGCATTGCCTGCGCCATGGGGGCAGCCGTGATAGCCTGATTCAGCTCACCTCCTGCCATCCGGCCCAATACCTTCAACCTGTATGTATTTTCGTAGTTGCGGTGAAACCTGTCATAACTTACTTCATGGATGACATAGAGAGAAATCAACAGGAAACAGGTGAGACCTATGGTCAGGCCTGCCAAATTCAGTGCCACATATCCGCTTTGTTTTTTCATGTTGCGGACGAAATTTGTAAGGAAGTTTTTTAACATGTCAGGTAGTTTAGTCAAGTCTGGTATTCGATAAGAAAGACGATATGAAATGTAAGTTGTTGCACTATAGCAAATGCAAAAACAAAATGAACAACCAACATATTTTTCATTTGATGGCATGGAGGATTTGAATAACAGAACTATCAAAACCAGCCCTGATTGCAGACAAAAGGTTTTTAATAAATGATTTTCATCGCGGCATAAGACAATGTGATAATTATTACAACAGGCAATGAACTATAAATGAACAAAATGGTTTAACTTTAAATAAAAATATCATGTCAGAAAGACCCGCGAACAGTCGCCGTGAGTTCCTGCAGAAGATGATAGCGCTGACTGCGCTGGCAGGTGTGGCGCCCTATACCGATGCATTCGGACAACCTCTGTTTGATCTTAGAAAGGGAAAGTTGCCCTTGCGCCCTTTAGGCAAAACCGGGCACATGGTTGGTATCTTCAGTCTTGGCGGACAGGCCTCCATAGAGGTTCCGGGCAGGGAGGATATTGCACTGGATATAATCAACAGGGCAATTGACCTCGGGATTAACTATATTGACACTGCTGCTGCATACGGCAGGCAGACCCCGACAGTTCCCCGTGCCGATGCCATGGGCACCAGTGAGCGGAACCTCGGTCAGGTGCTTAAATACCGCCGTAAGGAGATATTCCTGGCCTCCAAGACCCATGACCGCACATATGACGGTTCGATGCGGCTCCTGGAGAAATCGCTGAAACAGCTGAATACCGACCAGCTTGATCTCTGGCAGATTCATAACGTTCGCATGTCTGAGCTGCAGACACTGGATAAGATCACCGGCGATGACGGGGTGCTCAAGGCAATGATCAAAGCCCGTGATGAGAAGATCATCAGGTTCATCGGGTTCACCGGTCATGAGGGGCCTGATGTTCTGAATGCCCTCAGCGAGAGATTTCCGTTTGACAACGTGCTGGTTGCAATCAATGCGGCCGATAAGCATCATGACCCGTTCATAGAAAAGTTCCTTCCCAATGCTGTGAACAAGGGCATGGGAATCGTGGGTATGAAGATCCCGGCACGTGACCGTATCTTCGCCAACGGCGGCATCATCACCATGAAGGAGGCTATGGAGTACGTCATGACCCTCCCGGTGAGCACCATAATTGTGGGTATTGACAAGATTGCGGAGCTGGAGGAAAATTTCAAAATAGCACAGGAATTCAAGCCTCTGTCAGCGGATGAGATGCTTGCCATTGAGACTAAGACAAAACCTCACTATAAGGATCTGCTTTTCTTCAAGAACCTGTCGGAGTGGCCACCGGAGTGGTAG
>JBGSLG010000023.1:0-4588 GCA_041740815.1 Bacteroidales bacterium | reverse complement strand
AGTGACGAGAGCAGGATTCTTCTGAGAGCATTACCTACGGTTATGCCATAGCCGGGTTCAAGCGGGCGGAATTCAAATTTTCCGTACTGGTCGTCCGCTTCCAGTAATATTACTTTGTCAGGTTTCTGGAATGCTAATATGGCCATATTAATCTTATTACTTATTACTTGGAATATAATTCAACGATAAGCTGTTCCTTGAAATTTTCAGGTATTTCAGAACGTTCAGGGACGCTCATGTACTTACCGGCCATCTGTGTATCATCCCATTCGAGCCATGCCAGTTTTGAGCGGCGGTTTGCGCCAATATTTTCAACGATAATCTCGAGTGACTTTGATTTCTCGCGCACCCCGATGATATCACCCGGGCGAAGGATGAATGAAGGTATGTTGACAACATTGCCGTTAACGGTGATATGGCGGTGTGACACCAGCTGGCGTGCTGCCGGCCTTGACGGAGCTACGCCGAGGCGGTAAACCACGTTGTCGAGGCGTGACTCAAGCATCTGGAGCAGAACAAGTCCGGTGATACCTGAGGCTGCATTAGCCTTCTCAAAGAAGTTGCGGAACTGGCGCTCGAGGAGTCCGTAGGTGTATTTAACCTTCTGCTTCTCACGGAGCTGCACGCCGTATTCTGAAGTCTTTTTCCTCTTTTTGCTCTGACCATGCTGTCCGGGTGGGAAATTCTTCCTGTCTAGGTATTTGTCAGGGCCGAAAATAGGCTCTCCGAATTTCCTGGCGATTCTTGATCTGGGTCCTGTATATCTTGCCATTGAATTGTACTGTTTATCGTTTTATAAAATGTTAAATAAGAGGCTATTAAACCCTTCTGCGTGAAGGCGGACGGCATCCGTTGTGAGGCATTGGAGTGACATCGATGATCTCAGTCACCTCCACGCCGCTGTTGGATATGGCACGGATGGCTGATTCACGGCCTGATCCGGGTCCTTTTACATAAACCTTAACCTTGCGGAGGCCAAGTTCATAAGCAACCTTAGTGCACTCTTCCGAGGCCATCTGTGCGGCATAGGGAGTGTTCTTCTTGGAACCTCTGAAACCCATTTTACCGGCTGATGCCCATGATATCACCTGGCCCGAGCTGTTTGTAAGGCTGATGATTATATTATTGAATGATGAATGAACGTGGGCCTGTCCCACGGGTTCAACTTTTACGACCTTCTTCTTTAACGTCCCAGTCTTCTTTGCCATATGTTAATTATTTAGTAGCTTTTTTCTTGTTAGCAACGGTCTTCTTGCGGCCCTTGCGGGTGCGGGCATTGTTTTTTGTGCTCTGGCCTCTCACCGGAAGTCCGATTCTGTGACGGATTCCGCGATAGCAACCGATATCCATCAGTCGTTTGATGTTAAGCTGAGTTTCGGAGCGAAGTTCGCCTTCGAGCTTATAGTTCTCAGAGAGGATCTGACGGATAGCATTGATGTTATCATCATTCCACTCCTCTACTTTCATTTGGCGGTCAACGCCAGCTCTGTCGAGCACCTTCTGTGCCGTGCTTCGTCCAATTCCATAGATATAAGTAAGAGCCACTTCGCCCTGCTTATTCCTTGGTAGGTCTACCCCATTAATACGTGCCATATACCTCTTTTAATTTGAAGTGCAAAGTTAATCAAATTTATCCCTGCCTCTGCTTGAACTTGGGATTTTTCTTATTTATCACATACAGACGCCCATTCCTCCTTACAATCTTGCAGTCGGCCGAGCGCTTTTTTATTGATGCTCTTACTTTCATCGCAGTGCTTTTTTTCTATTTAAATCTGAATGTTATTCTTCCTTTGGTAAGGTCATAGGGCGACATCTCAACTTTCACCTTGTCACCCGGCAGGATTTTGATGTAATGCATCCTCATCTTGCCGGAGATATGGGCGGTGATGATATGTCCGTTTTCGAGCCTGACTCTGAACATCGCGTTTGAGAGCGCCTCGATGATCGTTCCGTCAATCTCTATTGATGGTTGTTTGGCCATATTCTTACCTCTTATTTAATACTTCTTCTATAAACTCAAATGTTGTGAGCAGGTCGGATTTCCCCTCCCTGACCGCAACAGCGTATTCAAAATGTGCTGACGGTTTGCCGTCACCTGTTCTCACAGTCCACCCGTCGCTCTCGACGCGTGTGTTTTTTGTACCCAGGTTGATCATAGGCTCAATGCAGATGACCATGTTTCTTTCCAGCCTGGTACCCGTACCCCGTCTCCCGAAGTTAGGCACCTCAGGGCCTTCGTGCAGGTGTTTACCGATGCCGTGTCCAACCAGTGTGCGGACTACCGAGTAGCCGCCGCCCTCTGCCTTTGACTGTACGGCATATGAGATGTCCCCCACGCGGTTGCCAGTGACGGCTTCCAATGCTCCGGCCTCAAGTGATGCCCGGGTAAACTCGAGGAGGCGCATGACCTCAGGCCTTATCTCACCCACGGTGAAGGTGTAAGCGCTGTCACCGTAGTACCCGTTCAGTATCACCCCGCAGTCGACTGAGATTATGTCTCCCTCCTTCAGGGTGTAGCCCGAGGGTATTCCGTGTACCACCTCGTCATTAACAGATGTGCAGAGTGTGTTGGGGAAGCCGGCATAACCCTTGAAACCGGGCAGCGCGCCGTGATCGCGTATAAAGCTCTCGGCAATGCTGTCAAGCTGAAGGGTTGTGACCCCCGGCCTGATGTGTCCGGCTACTTCAGCAAGAGTCTTCGAGACCAGCAAATTGCTCTCTCTCAGTAACTCTACTTCTGCATCCGTCTTAATATAAATCATCAAAGAACGTAAACAAATTAAATGGCCGTCACGGCTCCGGTCCTGCCCTTAACGCGGCCGGACTTCATCAGACCGTCATAGTGGCGCATAAGCAGATGGCTTTCTATCTGCTGGAGAGTATCAAGCACAACGCCCACGAGAATGAGGAGCGAGGTGCCGCCGAAGAACTGTGCAAACTCACCGCTGACGCCAAAGTTTACGGCGAAGGCAGGTAGTATAGCTATGATTGCCAGGAATATTGAACCCGGAAGGGTGATGCGTGACATGATTGTATCAATGAACTCAACAGTCTTGCGTCCCGGTTTGATGCCAGGAATGAACCCTCCGTTTTTCTTCATGTCTTCCGCCATCTGAACCGGGTTAATTGTAACCGCGGTATAGAAATAGGTGAAGAGGATGATGAGGATTGCTGTCACAAGGTTGTACCAGAATCCGTACATGTTGGTGAAAGCAACCACGAAACCTGAACCCGATTCGCTGAATCCTGCAAGGATGATGGGCAGCATCATGATAGCCTGGGCGAAGATGATGGGCATAACGCCGGCTGCGTTCACCTTGAGGGGAATATACTGTCTGACGCCGCCGTACTGTTTGTTACCTACGATGCGTCTTGCATACTGGACAGGGATGCGGCGGGTGCCCTGAACGAGCAGGACTGATCCGAGGATCACTGCAAAGAGGAACACAAGCTCTATCAGCAGTGCCACAAGGCCGCCTGATCCGTTGATGCGTGTTCCGGCTTCAAAGACGAATGCTACCGGGAAGCGGGCTATGATACCCACCATGATTATAAGTGAGATACCGTTACCTATGCCCTTGTCAGTAATCCTTTCACCGAGCCACATTACGAAAATGGTACCTGCAGTCAGGATGATCACTGATGAGACCTGGAAGAAGAGTCCCTGGAGCACAAAGGCCTCGGGAGGCAGTATGGCGTGCAGGTTAGCCAGGTAGGTCGGAGCCTGCAGCACCAGGATACCTACTGTGAGGTACCTTGTGTACTGGTTCATCTTGCGTCTGCCGCTCTCACCCTCTTTCTGAAGTTTCTGGAAGTAGGGGAAAACTATGCCTAGCAGCTGTATTACGATAGATGCGGAGATGTAGGGCATAATACCCAGGGCGAAGATGGAGGCCTGTGAGAATGCTCCGCCGGAAAACATATCGAGCAACCCCATGATCCCGCTGGAGGTCTGACTCTGAAGCGCCTGGAGCATCGAGGGATCAACCCCGGGAAGAGTGACATATTTACCCAGACGGTATAGTGCAACTATAGCAAGCGTGTAGAAGATCCTGGCTCTCAGATCTTCTATCTTGAATATATTCTTTATAGTCTGTATAAATTTCATGCCTTACAGTTTAACTGCGGTTCCCTGATTAGCTTCAATTGCAGCCTGAGCTGACTTGCTGAATGCGTGAGCATGAACCTCGAGCTTCCTTGTCACTGTTCCTTTGCCCAGTATCTTCACCAGTGCATTCTTGTTGACCAGTCCTGCCGTCAGCAGAGTCTGGAAATCAATGAGGTCTGTCTTCAGTTTATCTGCAAGATTTTCCAGGGTACTAAGGTTTATGCCTTTGTACTCAACGCGATTGATATTTTTAAAGCCCGACTTCGGTACTCTTCTCTGGAGGGGCATCTGGCCGCCTTCAAAGCCTATTTTCTTGCTGTATCCTGAGCGTGACTTGGCTCCCTTGTGGCCGCGTGTAGAGGTGCCACCGTGGCCTGATCCCTCACCGCGTCCGATACGCTTTTCTCTTTTCACCGATCCGGGGGCCGGTTTTAAATTGCTTAAATCCATTGCGAAATATCTAATGCTGTTAATACCTTA
>JBGSLG010000022.1:0-9478 GCA_041740815.1 Bacteroidales bacterium | reverse complement strand
CTGCCGCCGGCACCGGCTGCCACGCTGCCGGTGCCATTGGTCGCTGCGCCGCCGCTGACCCCGCCATTGGACCCATTGTCCCTCGGCGCAGTGCTGCCGTTTACTCCGCCGCCGGCCGGGTAGATGACATAGACATTCGGGAAGGAGGGAGGGCGCGAAGGGAGGGGCTCGCCGGTGAAGTTATGGTGTGTGAGGAACTCGTTCAGCTCGCGGAAGCCATCGTTGTTGCGGGCTATGCCAATGTACAGCAGCGTGTTGCCGTCGCGGAACTCAATGCCGGCCGCCGGGGTGATGTCGCGGCTGCGGCACTCACGCACGAAGTCGGGCACACCGGTGGTGTTGTTGATGTCAGTCATCACCAGTCGCTCCACACCCGCAGCCGCGGCGAGCTCAGAAAGGCGCTCGACCGTCAGGGTGCCGTAACGCAGGCTGTAATATGAATGACAGTTTAAGTACATGTATGAAAGTCGAAAGTCTGTAAAGTCTGTAAAGTCGAAAGTTTGTAAAGTCTGTAAAGTCGAAAGTCCCGATACACTTTGTTATCGGGATTAAGTCTCCGCCTACTGGCGGATCCTCAATCTGAAGTCAAAAGGTCATGCGGTCTTGCAGTCTATGTGTCTGACTATCAAATATTAATTCATAATTCTTAATTCTTAATTATTGCCGACTGAACGACTGCCGACTGCTGACTGCTGACTGCTAATGATAGTGCCATCCCCGTAATCTCTCTTCCATCCTCGATTTCTCGGTCAGCAGTTCCGACGCCTTTCTGAGCTCGCGCTCGCCGCGTTCCGCGGCGGTCATCACCCCGGCGGCACGACGAATGGCATAGCGACCGAAGCGGCCCCGCAGGCTGTCCATAGTCATATAGAGACTCACCATCTCGGGCGTGTCCTCGAACATGTCAAGCTGCTGCACCCCCCGCACCAGCCCGCTCACCTTCACGCCTATCAGCCTGATGAGCATACGCCGCTGCCAGAGCCGGCGGAAGAGACTCTGCGCCTCGCCGATGAGAACATGGTCAAAGGCGGTGTATGGTATCCGCTGCTGCAGCGTGTGTGTGTCGAAATCGGAGTACCGTATGCGCACCGTGAGACACGAGGCCAGCTTCTCCTGGCGGCGCAGCTCATAGGCCAGCTTCTCGGTCATACTCACTATCAGCTGGTTGAGCATCACCGTGTCAGTGGTGTCGCGGTCGAAGGTGTGCTCGGTGCTGATCGACTTCTGCTCGGAGTAGCTGAAGACAGGAGTGGTGTCGATGCCGTTGGCCTTCTTCCATATATCCGTTCCGTTCTGCCCCATGAGCGACACCAGCATCTCGGCCGGGATGCCTCGCAGGGTGTGTATGGTGGATATGCCCATCGAACGCAGCGTATGATAGGTCTTCTGCCCGATCATGGGTATCTTCCTGATGGAGAGCGGGTCAAGGAAGGGGAGGACCTGCTGCTGTGCCACCTCCCTCTCGCCGTTGGGCTTGGCCTCACCGGCAGCTATCTTCGAGACGGTCTTGTTGACCGAGAGCCCCAGCGAGATGGGCAACCCCGTCTCCTTTATTATGGTATTGCGCAGCTCGTGCGACCACCGCGCGCAGCCGTGAAAGCGCTCCATGCCCGTGAGGTCAATATAATGCTCGTCCACCGACGCCTTCTCATAGAGCGGAGACCTCTCCGCGATGATGTCAGTGACCATCAGTGAATACTTCGTGTACATCTCCATGTCGCCGCGTATGTAAACAGCCTCGGGACACATGGCACGGGCCATCTTCATCGGCATGGCCGAGCTGACGCCGAAGCTGCGCGCCTCGTAGCTGCAGCTCGATACCACCCCGCGGTCGGAGCTGCCGCCGATGATCACGGGACGGCCGTTGAGACGACTGTCACGCACCCGCTCCACCGAGACGAAGAAGGTGTCGAGATCAAGATGCAATATGCTGCGCGCTGAAAAGTCCATAAAGTCAAAAGTTCATAAAGTCTGTAAAGTCAAAAGTATTTGCGATTTCAGATTTTCGATTGTCGATTTAATCGCAAATCGCAAATCGTCAATCGCAAATTCCACTACTGCCTATTGCCTACTGCCTGTTTTCTGATTTTTTTCATTTTCTGCTTGTTATTTCAAAATCTTCACTTATCTTTGATTAGAAATTAATCAAACTTGTGATTACAATATAATCAATTTTTGTAATATGTACTTCGCATCGAACATAAAATTTCTGAGAAGGCGTCGCGGACGCACTCAGGACGACCTGGCAGCGGCGCTGCAGATGAAGAGGTCAACCCTCAGCGGATATGAGAACGGAGTGGCACAGCCAGGCATCGAAGCCCTGGTGGCCTTCTCCGGATACTTCAACATCTCCCTTGACACCATGCTCAAGATTGACCTCACACGCCTCTCCGAAAGCCAGCTGGGCGAGCTCGAGAGGGGATATGACGCCTACATCAAGGGCAGTAACCTCAGGGTGCTGGCCACCACAGTCGCCCCCGACAACCGTGAGAACATCGAGCTCGTCAGCGAGAAGGCCAAGGCCGGCTATACAACCGGATATGCCGATCCCGAGTTCATAGGCGACCTGCCTCTGTTCAACCTGCCGTTCCTCTCGCGCAACCGCAAGTACCGTACCTTTCAGCTCAAGGGCGACTCCATGCTGCCCATACCCGACAGGTCGTGGGTGACGGGTGAGTACATGCAGGACTGGCAAGATATAAAGAGCGGGAAGGCATATATTATACTGACGTCAAACGACGGCATCGTCTTCAAGGTTGTTGAAAACACCGTCGGGCAGAACGGCAAGCTGGTGCTCTACTCGCTCAACCCGCTGTATGAACCCTATGAGGTCCACATCAATGACGTCAGGGAGATATGGAAATTCGTGCATTATATCAGTGACGAGCTGCCGGACCCCGTTCTGCCGGAGAAACAGCTCCTCCGTACCGTAGCCTCGATGAAGCAGGACCTCTATCAGATAAAAAAGAGCATGGGTCGCGACATTGAGGATGCAACCGAACTGTAACAGGGCAGGGGAAATGATAAAAATTGGAGCAAAATACCGTTGTGCAGCACGGTTTTTGTAGCTTTATTACCGCTCAACAACAACCCTGCCATGAATAGAACTGCCTTTTTAATGACGTCACTTCTCCTGTTGGTTGCAACGGGAGCATCCGGTCAGATTGCTGTAAATATCAGCGCAAGGAACCGCATCACCAAAGAGCCGGTTACAATTAACGCCGTCACTCGCCCAGCTGGCCGGATTGTGGTCCAGACAGCTTTTGATCCGGTAACAGGACAGGTATCGCTCATCAATTATGCCGATCTCAGGAAATATGAGTTCATCCCGGGGACCATTGAATCCCTCTGGCAGTTCAAGATGCTCGAGTACAAGGTTTACGATGATCTTCTCGGAGGCGGGTATCAATATGACCGCCGCTATGCAATGGAGGAGCTGATGAGGGATTTCATGGGCACCGCCGAACAGAACGGGTCATTCTATATCGACAGTTATCTTGAATCAAGGCTTTACGGCCTCCTTCGAATGGTTTACCCGGTTCGTCACACTGACAGGCGCCCGGGAGTTCTGAGCCTCCGCATACTGTCTGATATCACTCCCGATGCATGGGTAGGTCCCGACGGCACAATGGTCATCACCACAGGTATGATCACTGCCGTGAACAGCGAGTTGGAGCTTATGGCACTGATGGCCCAGGAGGTTGCCCACTATGCACTGGATCATCACCTGACAAACTTCAGCAGCCTCCTGACTGTGGGGATCCAGCCAGCCCTTGGAAATTTAATCAGGTACAGCGCGCCGCAGGAACTCAGGGCAGACGAGTGTGCTGTATCAGTCCTTGAAGGGTACGGAAAGAGTCCGGCGGTCCTGGCTTCGATGCTCAGAAAAGTTCTTGCATACGGAGAACTGATGGGCAATTACTACCTGGGATCCACAAATGGATTTTTTCCTGACGCCGCCTCAAGGGCTGTTTCCCATTCCGATACACTAGCTTATTTCTCAACTGATTACGAGAGACTTATTGCTCCTGTTATCTCCTTCAATGCTTTCAAGGCGTACAACCAGTCGCAATACCTTCTCTGCCGCCGGCTTCTTGAGAGGAACATAGCCTCCGGCGAGGCATCAGCAGAGGACCGGGTACTGCTCTCACAGGCCATGATGAGGCTCGCGGGCTCAGACCAGGAGTATGAAAGTGCACTCTCGGTTGTTCGTTCAGTTATCGGCAGAGAGGAGGAGGCACCATCTGAGGCATTCAAACAGGAGGCTCTCCTTTTGCTGAGTCTGGAACGACGGAGAGAGGCGGAAGCAGCTCTTGCAAAATATGAGGCAGCACTCGGCAGGGAGGAGCAAAAATATATCTCAATGGCGGGCGACTGGTCTCAGATGCTCAGCTACCTGGCCTCTGAAAAGGAGTGGGTCACACGTACACTTCGGAGATAACTTTCGCCGAATCCCAGGTATTCGCCGAAAAGATGATATTTGCAACCCTGGCAGAATTTACCTGCCGGCATGTTAAAATATAAGCCCCGGACCAACGTTTCCATTTTGTGAATATCAACATAATAATGCCCGGAAAAGAGTATAATCCCGCCATGCATACCGCAGAACATATCCTGAACTCGGTGATGGATAAGATGTATCACTGCGGACGATCGTTCAACAGCCATATTGAGGAAAAAAAGAGCAAGTGCGACTACCGGATCAAGAAAGGGTTGTCTGGAAAGGAGGTCACTGCAGTGGAAAGAACAGTAAATGAGATAATTAAGCTAAAAATACCGGTGGGAGAGGAGGTTGTAAGCAGGAGGGAGGCCGATATCAGGTACTTCACAGGCAAGTTGCCGGATAACGCCGGCGAGAACATTCGCATTATCACCATCGGCAATTTCGATGCCTGCCCGTGCATCGGACAGCATGTCTCAAATACCTCGGAGATTGGCACCTTCTCAATAACCACTGCGGATTTTAATGAAGGGATCCTGCGGATCAGATTCAAGCTCGATTAACCGGATAACGGTTAACGGCGGATGTGCATTATAATAAAAAAACCGGCTTTCGCCGGTCTTTTTTTTGTTATTCCTTAGTCAGCTTGACAATCAGATCGATGATGGGTGGTATGTCGGCATCAGCAATCTTGCCTTTATAGACACCCCTGACAATACGGTTCTTGTCTACGATGACCACTGTGTAACTGTCTTTCGGCATGCCCCATTCCGCCTGCAGTGTCCCCACATAGTCGAACAGGATGGTGGTATCATATTTCTTTGCCTTCTTGCCTGCAATGGCCCGTACAAGCCCGTCAGGCTTCCAGGTCGATTTGCAGTCGACAATGCCAAAACCCTTGAAGAATTCCTGATCAATGATCTTGTCGACATCTGTTGCCTTGTTGACGGCATCATTGAAAGCATCGTTGAGATCAGATTCGTCGGGATCGACATAATTGATCTGAAGGACCTTGCCTGGCCAGGAGTTCATTGTGAAATCCTTCTTGTCAGCGTCAGTAAACACCCATTCGGGAGCTTTCTTGCCAATTTCGAGCGTGCCCTGGGCGACGCCATATGGCAGGATGAATGCTGCCAGGAGAAGTGTAAATAACAGTTTTTTCATTTCAGAGGTTCTTTAATTACAGCGAAAGATACAATTTTTTAACATTCATGCACATTTTCACCATAAATGTGTACACACCCGGCCTTCAGATTGAGGATCCGCCAGTAGGCGGAGACTTAATCCCGATAACGAAGTGTATCTGGACTTCAGACCAGACCTTCAGACCTTCGGACCGATTTTCGGAAATTGGGCTAACTTTGCGATTGAAAATTTACCTGTAATGAAGATTAAAAAGGTACGGCTCAGCGAAAAGGATAAACGCAAGGCATACAGGACCGCCGTAAGGAATGCCGTAAAGGAATCCGGCATTGACAGACAGACCAGGTCGGTAGCTTACCGGAACAGGAAGAAATATACCCGGAAAGGCCGGGCAGGGGTAATTCGTGATGATGAAAGCGCCGGATGATACTGTTGCCGGCGCAAGCATCTGGATGTTAACAGTGAATACGTTTATTATCAGATATATGACTTGTCGTCACCAGTAGCTATAACCTTACCGGAGTGCCAGTAAAAGCATTGGGGAGGCAACTCCCCGCTTATCAAACGGCAAGGTAATCTTTTCTTATTTCGAAATACTCCAGTCGCTCCCCGCTCAAAGTCGTATAACCACCAAGGAGATTGGCAGTCATGCATGAATGAACGGGCAGGATTGCCACCATGTCGCCCACATTTATCTGTTTGAATACCTGGTCAGTAACTTTAAGTGTTCCATGCTCCTGCGACAGCTTGCTGAGCCAGCAACCCTCCAGTGGCTCGCCCCAGCTGTTACCGTTGACCTGTACCAGTTCACCGTACATAACTTTACCGTCGCCCGTGACAATCGAGTCCTTTGCAAAATGAATGGCTCCGCCATAAATGATGATCTCATTCCGGTCGCTGTGCTTTGCCACCACCGGGCATGCCACGGCAACGGCAATGTCATGCTTTGAGCATGAGCCAATTACAGACTGCATGAGATCAAAGAAGACAAAATTCCCGGGACGGATCTCGTCTATATTGCTGAAATCTTCTGCAACACTGCATGTGGGTGTGTCACCTGTTGAGATCTCAAGCCGGGGATATGCTGACCGGTAATCTGCCGCCAGTCCCGCAAGCAGGGCAACACTCTCCCGGTGAACCCTGAGTATCTCATCCCGGCTTCGGCAGCTGTAGCTCTGTCCGGCATGGGTGAGAAATCCCCGGAACGACATCTCTTCAGAGGCTTCCACTATCCTGAGTATCTCATCAATTGTGCCTCTGTCGCCAGGCAAAACCCCGGTACGCCGGCTTCCTACATCGATCTTAATCCAGATACCGGCAGGGAACTTCAGCTTCTGAGAGAGGAGCAGAGCACCCTCGGTACCCGCCACCAGTAGGTTCAGCCTTATCCGCTGAGCCAGACGGTTGATACGTTCATGCTCAAGCGTGTTAACGGGGAACGCAACAGTGATGTCATCCCATCCGTCTGCGGCAAAATACTCTGCCATCTTCAGGGATGAGACAGTAATGCAACTGATGCCGGCTTCCCTGAACCATCGAGCTATCTGCCTGCTCTGGTGTGTTTTGAAGTGCGGCCGCAGCCTTACATTATGGTTACGGGCCCGGTCAGCCATGCGACTGATGTTGTGCCGGCACTTATGCTCATCGAGCAGCATGACCGGCACGGTGAGGGTTTTAAGAATTGAGGTCATGATTGCAAGAGGATTATTATATAGTTAACATGATGATAGTCAGCATTATATCCGGGATCACAAAAGGATCAGGTATTTGAAGGAATGAATTTCAATCTGTAGCTTCATGGTGCGAAGTTTCCGGGACAAGCTGGTATACACGGTTCGAAATCATTTAATGGGTTCCTGGCGAAAGAGTTCCCGAAATCAGATGTTATTTATTGTAAGGAAATCATTAAGAGGCTTCATGGCGCGGAAGGCCCCAATCGCCGTAGCAAAAAAGTCTGCCGCCAAAACCTCTGCGTCGGAATAATTCCTTTCCGCAAGGAAACTCTTCATCTTAATGAGTTCTATATGAGGATGATCCTTTGAATAGCCCCTGGGCGGAACCTTCAGGCTTTCACCCTCCAGGCCCTTATAATACTTTTTGTATTCCTTGTTGTTGATTATTGCCAGCAGTTTTTCCCCGTCATCTGTAATTTTCTCTCTGATTGCACTCAGCCACGGTGAGGGCGGTATGTAAGAACCTCCGGCAACAAACGATGCACCTGGCTCTATATGAAGGTAATAACCCGGGAACTTGTCGCCGTTTTTCTTTCCGCCCCGAACCATAAAGGCTCCGAAGTTGGTCTTGTAGACCGACTTATCGTGCGAGAACCTGGTGTCGCGGTTGATCCTGAATATGCAGCTTTTGGCTTCCAGTCCTTTGTAGATCGGATCGAACTTCACGATCTCATCCAGCAGGGCCTGTACAAATGTCTCATAGTTTTCGCGGGCTTCGACATAACGGCTGCGGTTGGCGGCGAACCAGAGCCTGTCGTTGTTGAGACTCAGGTCGCTGAGGAACTGAATTGTGGAAGGGTTAATTGAAGGCATAGAAAAAAGTTTTAAAGTCAAAAAGAAAGTCAAAAAGTCTGAAGGTAGAACGGTACACATCAATTAATCCAAAGATAAAAGTATTCTGGCGAAGAGACAAGTAGCGGGGGCGATTGGAGACTTTACATAATTGTCAACTGCTTGTGACATAAAAGCGGTACCGGCACAGGATACTGCGGATGCGCGATATTTATGGTTATTCAGAGCCTGAACAGAAATTGATGCATGATTGCCTATAATTAATATTATGTTAAATAGAAACAAAATGAATGCACACTGTCACAAGCATTCGTTCTGAAAGTACGGAAACCGATACTCCCCTCTCCGACGGAGCAGTCAGCGAAAATAAAGTGACTTTCAAGAATTACCCACTGAAGCAGTCACCACCAAATAAAAGTATCATGTCAGAACATGATTCAGCAAAAAAATGAAACCCTATTAGTTACCCCTGATCGCAGAATTCACATAAAAAAAAGAAGGCACCTTCTCAGGTGCCCTCCATAAATATCAGGTAATCTGTTACAGATTTTCAACTTTTGCCTTGTATGCTTCGAGCTCGGGCATCATTTTCAGCTTGAGATAGATCTCACGAAGAAATTCAAGTGTTGCTACCGAAGTCGGATTTACCTTCTCAGCTTCAAGAAAGAACGGAACGGCCTTCTTCATCTCTTCAAAGGCTTTGTTCTTGGCCAGCTCATACTCCTTATTGTCGGCTATGAGGTTGGCGTCGTTGAGCATTTTGTTGGCTATCGATACGTAGCAGAGACCAATGTTATAATTGCTCTCGAACTGATCCGATTTCTTGGCGAGTGATCCTTTAAGGCTCTCTATTGCCTTTTCGTAATCTTCAAGCTTCATGTAGAGGCTGCCCTCGACAAGATACAGGATGTGGTTCTGAGGATCCATCTCCATGGCCTTGTGAACGAATTCGAAGGCCCTGGTGGAGTTATTGGCGTCAAGATAGAACTGAGTTGCCTGGAGGATGATGTCCAGCGTGTCAGGATAAGCCTGGTAGCCTTCCAGGAGGGCTGCCTCGGCTTTAACGGTGTCCTTCATCTTCAGATAGCTGTCGCTGATGAAGATATAGGGCTTGGTGTCCTCAGTGCCTGACAGTGTGCAGGTGCGGAAATGTGCAATTGCTTCTTCATACAGCTCTGCGTTATAGGCTGCAAGGCCGGCGTTGAAGATCACAAGCGTGTCAGGCATACCGACATACATATCGCTTGCAGAAACCATTACGTTCCTTTCGAACGATTTCATGGCTGCCTTATAATCTTTTTCGTTGAATTTGGAAATGGCATCATTCAGCAATGAGTTGCCAAGCAGTGCATAAGCATTATCCCTGATG
>JBGSLG010000021.1:0-27425 GCA_041740815.1 Bacteroidales bacterium | reverse complement strand
TCGGCAACGATGTGCCCGTGGTCGATGATGATCACGCGGCTGCAGATGGCCTCCACCTCCTGCATTATATGTGTTGAAAGCATCACGGTCTTTTCACGGCCGGCCTCGGAGATAAGGCTGCGTATCTCTACTATCTGGTTGGGATCGAGGCCGGTGGTGGCCTCGTCGAGGATCAGCACCTGCGGGTCATGGATCAGCGCCTGCGCCAGTCCCACCCTCTGTCTGTATCCCTTGGAGAGGGCGCCTATCTTCTTGCCCTGCTCTGGGGTCAGGCCGGTGCGCTCAATGACCGAGTTTACCGCCTCACGACTCTTATTACCCATCCGGTACAGGTCGGCAACATATCCGAGGTACTCGCGGACATACATATCCAGGTAGAGAGGATTGTTTTCAGGCAGGTAACCAATTAGCCGCTTCATCTCCGTGGCACCAGGTCCGGCCTGGAGTCCGCATACTGATACACTACCCGAGTCGGCTGCAAAAAAGCCTGTGATGATCTTCATCATCGTAGACTTTCCGGCACCGTTGGGACCGATGAAACCGACTATCTCACCGGCAGGAATAGTGAATGAAACGTCGTCCAGTGCTTTCTGGTGACCGTAGCTCTTCGTTACGTTACTGACTGTGATGGACATTGAAGAATTGTCGATTGGCGATTTTAACTGAAGGTCTGAGGTCTGAGGTCTGAAGTCTAAGGTCAGTCGCTGCGCTCCGTCTTGCGGTCTGGTAGTCGTAATCAATTGATTGACTGAAGATTGTGGACTGAAGACTGCTAACTGAGTACTCCACTACTGCCTACTGCCTACTGCCTGCTCTACCCGTACATGAACTGCCCGAGGTTGGCAAATGCCGATGAGGGGTTCACGCAGCAGACCGGTATCTTGGAGCTGTTGGCAATGATCTCCTGCTCCTTCGCACCTATGACATAATCTGCAAATGTGATGTCCTTGGTGGTCATGATAAGGATAAGATCGGCTTTCAGTTCATGGGCTATCTCGATGGTTTTCTCGGCCAGCTGGTCTGAGGGCACCTCCTTTATATCATACTCTATATTGTTCTGTATCAGCATCCTCACAGTATAGTTGAGGTTCAGGTTGGCCTTCTTGGCAAGCGACTCATCCTTCCGGGTTGCCTTCAGGACATGGATCTTTGAATCAAAATATTTGCCCATGAAGATAGCCATTGAGAGCTTTTCCTTCTCCTCTGCCCTCCAGTCGATGGGGCAGACGATATTATGATACCGCTCCTGGTCGGCCGGAGGCGCCTGAACCACTATGTAGGGGACCTTTGATTTGGCTATCACCTTCAGCGCCCAGCTGCCGGTGATCTTCTGCATGCCGCTCATGCCGTGCGTTCCCATCACCACCAGTGATGCACCACGGTCATTGACGAATTCGGGTATGCTTTTGAAGATGGTGCCACGCTGAACATGTGTCTTGACCTTGACGCCGAAGTTGCGCTCAACCTCATTTCCCTTCAGGGTCATAGCTGCCTGCTTGGCCTTGATGCCACCCTCGGAGATGATCTTGTCAACGATATGCAGCAGGCAAACGTCATTGTGAGTCATGCGTGATATCTTAATGGCATGCTGCAATGCATAATCCGTCACCGGAGTGAAATCCCATGGCACTACAATAATCTTGCTGTCGACTTCCATAATGTACCCGTTTTCAGTTTGAAAGGTAAATTTATCCTTTTTCCGCAATAATTCAAATATTACGAAGCTCTAAAGAGAAACGCTTGCACACCCGGGAAAATTGCTTTTGTGCACAAAAACAGTGCCATTTGTTAACACACCGTCACGGCAAGAGGAACAAAATGCTATTTTTGTGAGCATAACAGTTTGAATAAATATGAAGAGGATAAGAGTAAAGGAGCTGCTGGCCAGTCCGGTCACCGGGGAGAAGGTGCTGGTCAAGGGATGGGTCAGGACCAAGAGAGAGATCAAGAATGTGGCGTTCGTTGCCCTCAACGACGGATCCACGATAAACAACATACAGATAGTCATGGAGTTGAGCGCCTTTCCGGCCGACCTCCTCAAGGATATCACCACCGGCGCCAGCATTGGGGTTACCGGCATCCTGGAGCCCTCGCAGGGCAAGGGACAGAGTGTGGAGATCCAGGCCGCTGAGGTGATCCTCTACGGCAGATGTGATCCTGAGACTTACCCGCTTCAGAAAAAGGGGCACTCAATGGAGTTTCTCAGGGAGATAGCGCACCTTCGTTTCCGCACCAACACCTTTGGCGCGGTGATGCGCATCAGGCATTCCATGGCTTTCGCCATACACAAGTATTACAATGACAGGGGATTCTTCTACCTGCATACGCCCATCATCACCGGCAGTGATGCCGAGGGAGCGGGCGAGATGTTCCACGTCACCACCCTCGATCTGAATGATCTTCCCCGCACAAAGGAGGGAGGGGTCAATTTTGAGAACGACTTCTTCGGCAAACCCACCAACCTGACCGTCAGCGGACAGCTTAACGGTGAGCTTGGAGCACTGGCACTGGGAGAGATCTATACCTTCGGACCCACATTCCGTGCAGAGAACTCGAACACCCCGCGTCACCTTGCGGAGTTCTGGATGATTGAGCCGGAGATGGCCTTCTGGGATCTTAATGACAACATGGCCCTTGCGGAGGATTTCCTCAAGTACCTTATTAAATATGCCCTTGACAACTGCAGGGAGGATCTTGAGTTCCTCAACAAGATGATTGACACCGCACTCATCGGGAGGCTGGAGTTCGTACTGGCCAATGATTTCGTGAGGCTGCCCTACACGGAGGCCATAAAGATCCTCGAGGCTGTTGACCGCAAGTGGGAATACGCCGTAGGCTGGGGACGCGATCTCCAGGCTGAGCATGAGCGTTACCTCGTGGAGACCCACTTCAAGCGTCCGGTTATACTCACCGACTACCCCAAGGCTATCAAGGCCTTCTACATGAAACAGAATGACGACGGCCTTACTGTAAGGGCCATGGACGTGCTGTTCCCCGGGATAGGGGAGATAATAGGCGGTTCACAGAGGGAGGAGGAGCTCGATAAGCTGACAGCGAGGATTGAAGAACTGAATCTGCCCCTGAAGGATCTCTGGTGGTACCTTGATACAAGGAGGTTCGGTACGGCCCCGCATTCGGGCTTTGGCCTCGGGTTTGAGAGGCTCATCCTCTTCATGACCGGTATGTCGAATATACGTGATGTGATACCATTCCCCCGCACCCCGAGGAACGCGGAGTTTTAACAACCTGACCGGCAGGCAATATGCTCGACCAGAGACTACAACAGAAACTGCTCCAGAAGCTTTCACCACAGCAGATCCAGATGATCAAGCTGCTGGAGGTGCCTGCCATGCAGATGGAGCAGCGTATCAAGAAGGAGCTGGAGGAGAACCCTGCCCTGGAGGAGGGTCCTGAGGAGGATGATGTTCAGGGAGAGGAAGAGGAGGATGTCGATTATGAGCAGGAGGAGCGAGACCAGGAAGAATTTGCCCTTGATGATTACCTCAATGATGAGGATATCCCCGACTACCGCCTCCAGGTAAACAACACATCCAAAGATGAGGACAGAAGGGATGAGATACCCTATGCCTCGGGATCATCATTCCATGAGAACCTGACCTCCCAGTTCAATCTCAGGTCTGACACTGAGAGGGAGGATCTTTTGGGTGAGTATATTATAGGTAACATCGATGACGACGGCTATCTGCGCCGCGAGGTGGAGAATATGGTTGATGATTTGGCCTTCTTACAGAATATAACCACTACCAACGAGGAGCTGAACGCGATACTTAAGATCATTCAGGATCTTGAGCCGGCGGGGGTGGGAGCCCGTGATCTCCGCGAGTGTCTGCTTTTGCAGCTGGAACGAAAGGACAGGTCGGTCCGTTCCATAGCCCTGACGAAGACGGTACTGAGCGATTACTTCGAAGAATTTTCGAGGAGGCATTATGAAAAGATCATGGCAAAGCTGATGATCAGCGAGGAGGAGATGAAGAGCATCATTGACGAGGTGCTGAAGCTGAATCCCAAGCCGGGCGGTGTTGTCAGCGACCCATACAGCAGGTCAGCCCAGCATATCATACCTGACTTTCTCCTTGACCAGACCGACACCGGGTTCGAGCTGAGCCTGAACAACCGCAACATCCCTGAGCTGAAGGTCAACCGAGGATACAGCGAGATGCTTGAGTCATACAGTCGCGACAAGGCAGCAGGCAAGCAGAACCGTGATGCAATAATGTTCGTGAAGCAGAAGCTTGATTCTGCCAAGTGGTTTATTGATGCCATGCGGCAGCGTCAGAACACGCTCCTGCTGACCATGAATGCCATACTGGAATACCAGAAGGAGTACTTCGTGGAAGGTGACGACACCAAACTCAGGCCTATGATTCTGAAGGATGTGGCCGAAATGACCGGGCTCGATATCTCCACCGTGTCACGCGTGGCCAACAGCAAGTATATCCAGACTCACTTCGGAATCTACCCGTTGAAGTTCTTCTTCTCCGAGGGGATGCAGACTGACGGCGGAGACGAGGTATCTACACGTGAGATCAAGAGGATCCTGCAGGAGTGTCTTGGCAATGAGGACAAGCGCCGGCCACTGACAGATGAGAAGCTGACTGAGATACTTCAGGAGAAGGGTTACCAGATAGCGCGGCGAACGGTTGCCAAATACCGTGAACAGTTGAATATTCCTGTTGCCAGGATGAGGAAGGAGATGAGATGAACCCCTTGGAAAAGAGCAGGCTGACAAAAGTAGCGAAGGCGCTCTCAGTGATATTCCATCCCATTTTCATTCCGTTGTTCGGGCTGCTGATCATATACAGTTCTCCGACGCTTCTCTCTTTCATCCCCTCTCAGCTGAAGAGGATGATATTTATCCTGGTGCTTACGAATAATGTCATACTGCCGCTGGCGCTGGCTACAATACTCTATGTCAGGGGAGCCATAACCACTTTCAACGCGCGTGACCGTAACGAGAGGGTCATCCTGCTCACCTTCGCCCTTATGATGTACACTCTCACAGCTTACCTTCTTCTCAGGATGCAGGTGCCGAACCTGTTCAGGGCCTACTTCATCTCTGTTGCCGTAGTCACTTTCATCACACTGCTTGTCACAGTCTTCTACCGGATCTCGCTGCACGCCGCCGGAATAGGGGGACTGCTGGTTCTTATAATAATCATGATTGTGTTTTATGGCATCAGTACGGTATGGCAGCTGACATCAGTAATGATCGTTGGGGGTGCGGTGATGTCATCAAGGATCTGGCTCAATGATCACACCCCGTCTGAGGTCTGGACCGGTCTGGCAGCAGGGGCTGTGGTGATGGCGCTCTCACTCTTTTTTCTGCTCCGTTAGAAGGTTTATAGCCATCTCAAAATCAGCAGCGCTGTCGGGCAGAGGCGCCGGGGTCACAACCGCCCATTCTTCAACCAACCTTCCCAGTCTGCCGGTATCACCCTGCTTTAATGTTATGAAACCGTGATGCCCGTCGAGGTATTCACCAAGGTACTCCTGCTCCGTCTGTCCGGGTGTAGGTATCAGCACTGCACTCTTCCCCAGTGAAACCAGCTCCATGACGGAGGTATAACCGGCCCTTGCGATTACAATCGTGCTCCGCGATACCAGGTCTCTCATTGTGCCGGTGTCAGGCTTAATAATAAAGGTAATGCCGGGGTACCTGCTGCCGGCAGCCCGGACCGTGGTTGCACTAAGTACGTATAGCTTTACACCCCTTAGTGCCCCGGTCACCTTCTCAAGCAGCAGTGAGCGCTGCGGCTCCGGTCCCGAGAGGATGAGAGAACAAAATGGATGGCCCGGGGTGCTGATGCCATCAGAGGTAGCGGCCACCCTGGATCTCTCCGGTAGTTCTGATGCTGGCGTAACTCTGCATCCCGACTGCGAATCCATTGCAGGCGCAACTCCAACTTCCGCCAGCAGTTGCGCTGCCGCAGCCGCCCTGAACCTCGACAGCGGTCCCATATAATGCACGTTGTCAGGTAGCTTAAGGTCGTGTGAGAGCCTGCCCGAGAGGTTCACCCGGCCCGGGTAGTCAGGCACCAGGCAAAGATCGAACCTGTTTATGATTCTCCTGTGGATCCAGGCGCCAGGAGGCTCCATGAACCTCATCAACCGCGGGAAGGGTATACGGAGCTGATGGGTTACATAGACCGAAAAGATCTCGCTGTGCCAGAATCCGAAACGGTTATCGGAGACTATTACTGAGGGCCTGATCTCCCTTGCCAGTCGCTTCAGAAGATAATGTTCACGGACCGCGGAGAAGATCAGCAACGGCAGCTGCAGGAATATGCACAAGTACTGCGGCAAAATCCCGGAATACCTTATATGCAACCCGGGAATCTCTATCAGTTTTATCCCCGGAAGCTCGCTTTCAATCAGCGGGAGGAGTCGTGCATCCGCTCCGAAGACCACCTCATTGCCCCTTCTCTGCAGCTCGCGGGCCAGGGGAATCATACGTCCGGCATGGCCGAAGCCCCAGTTCAGCGGACTAATGAGGATAGTCATGCCGCTCATGACGGTTACCCTGACACCGATGTGCTGATCCCCAGTGCCTCCACCCTGCCGGCTATTGCCCTGAGCTCATCGGCGGGCACCTTTCTCAGGTTGCTTCCCACAGGTGTATCACGGTCGATTGTATATATCATCACCGACTCCGGCCTGAGCCGGGCGATTACATCAAGCCAGGCTTCAAGCTCCTCAGGCGTGGTGTTATCAATTTTCTCACCCCTGTATTCGCCCCTGACAAAGAGGGTCTGGATGATGAACCGGCCGTCAAAATCCTTCACATGCTTTTCAAACCTCGCCAGATCTATGGCACCGCGGGGCTGGTTCAGTCTCCTTACCGTGGCGGGGATGACGGAATCAAGCTTGAGGATATTCATATCGACCTTCTTCAGAGCCTCGCGTATGTTCCTGTGATGCAGTGTTGATCCGTTGGAAAGCACTGATACCTTTGCCTCCGGGAAGAACTCGTTTCGCAGTATCAGGGAGTCATCAATGATTGAGGCGAAATCGGGGTGCATCGTTGGCTCGCCGTTCCCTGCATAGGTTATTACATCAGGAGGGTTGCCCTGCTCCTTCATCTCAGTGAGTTTCATTCTCAGAGCCTCAAACACCGCAGAGCGTGATGGCATAGCCGTTGAGACATCACTGCCCAGGGAAGTCCATCCGCATTCACAGTAGATGCAGTTGAAGGAGCAGACCTTACGGCTCAGAGGTAGCAGGTTGATACCCAATGATACTCCCAGCCTGCGACTGCGCACCGGACCGAATACTATATTGTTGAAGAGGAATGTTGGCATTTAACAGGTTTTAGGCATTAAAGCTACAATAATATGCGTACCCGGCTCTGAGGCAGAAGGCGGAGGTTGACCAGATCGACCGGCTCAAGCAGGAGGAGACCGGGTTTTTTACCGGGTTCAATTGATCCCAGGCTCTCTGACATCTTCAGCGCCTCCGCCCCGTTGATTGTCCCCCACCTGATCACCTCCTCAAGAGGTGTATCGGGTGAAGCTTCATGAAGCAGTCTCAGCTCGGTGAGCATATCGAGCCGGTCGTTTGAGGCGAGGCTGTCGGTGCCTGCCACGATCCGGTCAGTGATTTCCCGGAGGAGCGTTACCGGGGGCATGATGCCGGAGATACGCATGTTCGAAGAGGGGCAGAGGCAGAACCATGTGTTTCCCGCGGAGGCAAGCCTCTCCGCCTCCCCGCGGGTGATGACGGTATTGTGTACCAGTATAAGTCGTGATGAGAGAGATGCCAGTGTGAGTGCCCGCTCCACATGCCCCCCGGACATCTTCCGCTCGTTGTCTGATTCGAGGAAGTGAAGCGAGATGACTGAATCGGGAGTGATATGCTGTCTGACAAGTGTAAATAGCGGTTCCGAGACCGAATAGACGGCATGCGGTGTGATATTACCGGGCAGTCCGGCCTCAGCGGCAGCGGCTGCCACCTTCAGGGCCTCACTCATCCGGCTGCCGGCCACCAGGGGGTCGGAGCCAAAGAGCTCACAGAAGGTAAGGTATCGGACAGGGCTCTGTCTCTTCACGTCAAACGACATGGTGGTGTTACTGATGTCGCCGCAGGCCACAACGCCGCCGTCAAACATCTCCCTGTCTGCCTTCTCCGCGGCGGCGGTCACTTCATTCCGCTCCGCCTCGCGGCGGTCGCGGACTGCGAGAATGAACTCCTGCAGTCCTCCGCCTCCGGCGATGAGGTCACGCATGTGTGAGAGCTCAAGGTGCGAGTGGCTGTTGACCATTCCGGGTATGATGATCCCGTTGTAAAACTCAGTCGCGGCCCTTTCAGCCAGTTCTCCCCCGGTATCTTCGACGGCAAGTATTGTACCATCATCGGCAGCGGTAACCACACCTCTCAGCAGAGGCTTGCCAGCCGAGGTAAATACATATTGGGCCGCGATCCTTCTCATTATGGTTTTCTCACGGATGTGGTGTCAACCCTCAGGTTGATATTTGCTATCCGCGCATGTTTCTCCCATCTGCCGGCCTGGTTGTCATGGTTCAGCAGCCATCCCCTGATGCGTGCGTTGGGTATTGTATCAAGTGTGTGTCTGATAAGCACTTTCTGAAACTGACCGTCCCTGTTCAGTCCTACCTCCTCCCAGTAATCCCGTTTCTCCTCCCCCGATTCGTCGAGATAGCTGAAGAAGACTGTCACCCTTGGGTTCAGGCTTTTGTCATCCTCAAACAGCCTTATGTCGGCATGCAGGATGTATTCTCCGGGCAATTCGACAGGAATGTCAAACCAGACAGGATCGCGGGTGAAGTCCTCCGGGAAGCTGTAACTGGCATTACCTGTCCACAGGTTTTCTTCCGAATCGGCCTCCACGGGAACATTCTCGGTCATCACAACAGCCTCGAGCTCGAGGAGGTTACCTGTGACCTTGTCATAGATCCTCGAAAGCTTCTTCGGTTTATCGGTAAAATAGTACCTGATTGTTGCGTCGAACTGTTCGTAGGTATAGCCGTGGCTCTGAATAACATCTATATAGTTAAGGATGGAGTCGCGCTGCGCCCACGACTCTCTCATCGATGTGAGGTCGATCATGCCGGAGGTGAGGTAGGTGTCAGTAAGTATTGATACCAGCTTTTCCTCAGGAATGAGCATCTTCCGTGAGGGTTTGTTGCCTCCCGGGTCGCCGCATGATGCCAGCATGAGAGCTGCAGCAGCAAGGATTATTATCGTTCTTATGCTCATTTCTTTTCCTTGTTGGTCTCATTCAGATACCTGCGTGAGAGATAGTGGACAGGATACCATGCGGCAGCGTAACCGATGACAGTCACGGTGGCAGCCACTACGATAAAGTCTGCAACCTGCATCCTGACGGGATAGGCATCGATCAGAAGTGATTCGCCGGCCAGTCTTACTATGCCGAAGTGCTGCTGGGCGGCACATAGAAGGAACCCCAGCATCAGTCCGAGGATAGTCCCGATGATGGAGATCATCCATCCCTCGTAGATGAAGATGCGTTTGATGAGACGGTTATTTGCTCCCAGGCTCTTCAGGATGTTTATGTCTCTCTCCTTTTCGATTATAAGCATTGTCAGCGAACCGATAATATTAAAGGATGCAATTATCAGGATAAATGTCAGGATAACGTAGATGGCAAGACGTTCGGCCTTCATCACCTTATAGAACATCTCCTGCTGTTCATACCTGTTCCTTACCAGGAATTCATCGCCCACCACCTCCCTGATGGCGTTCTGGGTCTTTCTTTCGTCTGCCCCGGCTCTCAGTCTGACCTCAACAGAGCTTACCTCGGTTGTATAGTCGAGCAGCTCACGTGCGAAATCAAGGGGCAGGAAGACATATTTCGAGTCAAACTCCTGTTCAACAGCGAAGATACCTGAGAGGTAGATGAATCTCCGGGTGAACTCGCTCCCGGGATTGGCTCTTATTTTGGCCTTGCGGTCAGGGATATATATTGAAAGAGGCGATACGAAATTGAGTCTCATGCCCAGGTGGTTTGCCACTCCAAGGCCGACCACGGCGAAGGGTCTGCCGTTCTCTCCCTGCAGATTGAATTCGCCGTCCCACATGGCAGTATCAAGATCGGTTACATCGGTATAGTTCAGTGAGACGCCCTTGACGGTTGCTATAAACTGCTGCTCGTCATAACGCAGCAGGGCGTTCTCTTCCAGGGTTTCAGCATAGACCTCCACGCCCTCGATGGCTGCCAGTCGCTTCAGCATCAATGAATCAGGTGTGAACACCTTGCCCATGACAGGTGATATTTTTATCTCCGGGTCGGATGTGCTGAAGATCGCCTTCACCATCTCTTCCAGGCCGTTGAATACTGACAGGATGGTTATAAGGGCCATAGTGCCCACCATCACACCGGCAACGGAGATGGCGGAGATCACGTTGATGGCGTTACGCGATTTCTTCGCGAAGAGGTATCTCTTTGCTATGTAGAGCGGTAGTTTCATCTGCTGTTACGGGCTATCACCAGCAACCCGGTTCCCTTGCTGTGTCTTTTATGCAGGTCGATAAAGTTCAGTACCAGCACTAAAGGCATTACGGCAAGATACCATATTGGCAGGAGAATGAAGAAGAGTTTTGATGCCGAAAGCATGATGACGGGATATTTCATCGAGAGTCTCCAGGCGATGCTCCCGGGGGTGCCGTAGGTATATTCAACGGAGACCTCATCGAAGCCCGCGGTGTGCAGTTTTTCGGTGATCTCCTCCCTGCCGTAGCCGTCGCGCACATGTTCTCCGATGAACGAGGTGTCATCATCCGAGTGCACGTCAGAGCCGCCCATGTCAGAGGGTGTTGAGATGACCAGGTAACCGCCCGGTTTCATCATTGAGCGGAATGATGCAAAGACCGTCCGGTCCTCTTCTATATGCTCCATCACATCAACGCAGAGGGTAAGGTCATATCTGTCATCGCTCCGCCATGTCACCAGGTCTGCCTCCACGGCATGCACCCTCTCTCCCAGTCCTGTCTGCATGAAGAAAGCATTGCAGTCAGCCACCTGTTCGCTCTTAATGTCGGCGGCAGTGATCTTCCACTCCGGGAACCTGTCGGCCATCCACCATGAGTACTGTCCGAAGCCCATGCCGGCATCGAGCACATCAGCAGAGGGTGGTATGGTTTTACTCAGTCGCCGCAGCGCTTTACGCACATGCCAGGAGCGGAGCAGGAGGATATTGAGAAGATTGTAAAAGAGCTTTCGCAGCAGGGGATGGCGGTTGAACTGTCTCCCGAGGAGCTCTTTTATGGGGTCATAGTG
This sequence comes from Bacteroidales bacterium, assembly GCA_041740815.1. GTDB lineage: Bacteria > Bacteroidota > Bacteroidia > Bacteroidales > VadinHA17 > SR-FBR-E99. Next base: position 16,150 of record JBGSLG010000021.1, on the reverse strand, counting down.
CATTGGCCTTAATCCTTGAGCAGGTTGGAAATCTTGTCAATATAGTCATTGCTGTCATCAATAAAGAAGGCAATCTCCGGAACAATGCGCAACTGGTTGCGGACCTTCTGACCGAGCTCGTACCTCAGTCGCGGGACACTGTGGCGCAGGACCTCAACCACTGCAGCAGCGCCTTCTGACGGGAAGACACTGACATATGTCTTTGCCAGCGAGAGGTCAGGACTGACACGCACCGTAGTCACGGAGATCATCTTTCCCGGGGCGAGCTCACCGCTATGGTGCAATATTATCTCTGCAAGCTCCTTCTGCACCAGTCTTGCAACTTTCTTCTGCCGTGTCGATTCCATTATAGATATTTTACCCGGCAAAAATACAAAAATTGTTGCAGTACAGGGCTTTTAGCGCTGTTGTCGACTACGGAAGACAGATTGCCACTTATCCGGGGTGCTCTGACTCTGACCTCCAGCCTGATTGTATGACTGGCGGGATTAGTTTCGTTATTTATCCCTATTTTTGCAGCGGATAAAATATTTTTGATGGATACTGTAGTAAGCGGCATAAGGTCAACGGGCAATCTTCACCTGGGAAACTATTTCGGGGCTTTGAAAAACTTCCTCAGGATGCAGGAGGAGAACAACTGTTATTTTTTTGTGGCCGACTATCACTCGCTCACCACACACCCTCACCCGGATGACATTCACTCGAATATAAGGCAGGTGCTGGCTGAATACCTGGCTGCGGGCATTGACCCGGAGAAGGCTACAGTATATGTGCAGAGCGATGTCCCCGAGGTTTCCGAGCTCTACCTGCTTATGAATATGAACGCCTATGTGGGGGAACTGGAGCGCACCACCTCGTTCAAGGAAAAGATCAGGAAGCATCCTGACAACATCAACGCCGGCCTCCTGACCTATCCTGTGCTCATGGCTGCCGACATCATCATTCACAAGGCCCACAAGGTACCCGTTGGTAAGGACCAGGAGCAGCATCTGGAGATGACACGTCGCTTTGCGCGCCGTTTCAACACAATGTACGGGGTCGAATATTTCCCTGAGCCTGACGCTTACAATTTCGGGAAACAGCTGATGAAGATCCCGGGACTCGATGGCGCAGGCAAGATGGGCAAGAGCGAAGGCAACGGCATCTTCCTGGCGGACACGCCTGCCGAGATACGCAAGAAGGTGATGAGGGCGGTGACCGATACAGGCCCGGAGAAACAGGATTCTGAACCATCCGAGGCCGTCAGGAATCTCTTTACGATAATGGAGGTTGTCTCAGAGCCCTCAGCGGTGACATTTTTCCGTGAGCAACATGCCTCCTGCCAGATAAGGTACGGCGATATGAAGAAGCAGCTTGCCGAAGACATAATTATGGTCACTGAACCTATACGGATACGCATCAACGAGATCATCAGTGACCCGGTCTACCTGGGCAAGGTAGTTGCAAGGGGAGCTGAGAAGGCGAGGGCGAGCGCCTCCGCCACCATCAGGGAGGTGAGGGAGATAATCGGCTACAGGCCTTTCTGACACCTGCCTCGTTCAGGCATTCACAATGGAAGCCCTCTCGAAGGGTGCGTTCCTGTCAAAGAGATAACGGTATGTAATATGTGTCTTGATGATTTTGGCGCCTATCTGGTCAAGCAGGTGCATCATTGATGGGTTGAAATCGCCTATCCAGTTGAATTCTAGCTCTTTGTAAGGAAAATTCTCGGACATTGCAAGCTTGGCGAATGACATTATAAGAGCTCCTTCCACCCCTTTCCGCTGGTGTTCGGGGACGATTCCGAAGATAAGGCCGAAGGCTTTCGTCAGTTCGTTCCTGACATACCTGTACCATAGGAATTTAAGTCTGCCAACATGGTTAAGCTTGCCGTTCAGGTGCCTGACTATCTGGTTGACTTCGGGAAGCATGATGAAAAAGCAGACCGGTTCGTCCCTGTAGAACCCGAACCAGAGCAGCTTCTCGTCGTGTATCTGCCGGAAGCTTTTGAAGATGAGCCTGGCATGACGTTCGCTTATTGTCTTCACTCCCGGGAACCGGGCCCATCCCTTGTTGTAGACAATCATGAAGTTGCGGGCTATCTCCTTCGCTTCAGTTGTTTTCATGTACCGGAAGGAGTAATCGGGATTGTTGAAGATCCTGTCGGCCTTTTCCTTTATCACCTCGCTGAGGTTCCTGTCGGTGACGGGAGAGTAGTAGGTATACTGTTCAAAATAGTTCCTGAAACCGTATTTCTCAAACAGTTCCCTGTAGTAGGGAGGATTGTAGGGCATGCAGTAGTTTGGAGGGAAAAAGCCGTCTACCAGTACTCCCCACCATCGGTCGCGGTCTCCGAAGTTTTCGGGTCCTTCCATAGCCGACATGCCATTCTCTGCCAGCCAGTTGCGGCAGGCATCAAACAGGATGGCGGCTGCATCATGGTTATTGATGCATTCGAAGAAACCCATTCCCCCGACAGTTTTCTGGTCTGCATTGGCGATCTTGCGGCTGTAAAAGGCAGCCACCCTGCCGATGCATTTGCCTGAGCCATCACGGAGAAGCCATCTAACGGCATCACCGTTACGGAAGAGGCTGTTTGAGGAGGGATTGAATACCGTCTCTACATCTTTGAAGAGCGGTTTTATCCAGTTCCTGTCGCCCTTATTTATAAATGCAGGAAGATTATGAAACTCCCTGATGTCTTTTTTGCTTTTTACCTGAGCAAGATGAAAATCACCGGCCATTACCCTCGGAATATCCAAATATGGTTGAAATTTAGTCAATCATTTTGGAAAAGCAATGGCTCTGTCAGGAGACCATGCCTGACCCGGCCCGACCCGGCCCGGACAGGTCTGGTCTGGTCCGGTCTGGTCCGGTCATGAGGCCTCACTGGTTACCGTGGGCCAGCGTGAAGTAGCGGACCTGGCTGGGGGGCCGCATTCCGGAGCGTTAAGGAATTGTTATGTGAGATTGCACGTACCGTCAGACCCTGATCCGCGCCGAGAAGATGAAGTTTCTTCCAGGGGCAGCGATACCTGATGAATAGGGTCTGTAGCGGAGATCAAGGATATTTTCGACCCCGGCCGAAAGATCAACCCGGTTGCTGATATTGAAGTATGTCTTGAAATTCAGTGTGAACCACGCCGGTGACCAGGGGTTGCCATTATCGTCCGTGGCGTACATATATGCCTTTTCTCTCTCACTCAGGGCGAGCCTGTCATAGGTTATTCTTCCGTTGTAGACTGCGTACAAGTCGGTCTTAATGAATGACCTTTCAAAGATCACGTGTGTGGCCCCGAATACCGGCGGTATATGCCGCAGTGACTCCTTTTCATTGTCATGGCCCCCGGTGAGTGTCAGTGATGACTTTATCCTGATAAATGGTGCAGGCCTCAGTTCGGCCTTAAGCTGGGTGCCGTAGATAATGGCATAACCGGTGTTAACCATGGCAAACACAGTGCTCTCCTCGCCCTGGTATTCAATGGTTGGTTCTCCGTTGAAGAGAAACTCCCGGCGAACCATTGCATTATTAAGGTAAGAGTAAAAGAGTGATGCTTCAGCAAGCAGTATATTACCAATCTCCCTCGATGCTCCTATGTCGGCATTGTAGAGATATTCAGGCCTGAGGTCTGGGTTAGGCACCACGAGGACACCCGGGGCAGATTCAAACACTTTTCCCAGGTCATCAAGGTTTGGTGCCCTGAACCCGGTAGATAGGTTAAAAGTCAGTTCCGTCCTTCCGTCGGGCCTCCAGACAGCACCGGCGGCTCCGGTAACAGCGCTGTTTGCTGATTCAATTGTGGTGAAGGGTAAATTATAAAACGAATTGTCAGCTATCTCCGAATTCAGGGAGACGAAGTTGTATCTCGCTCCCGTGCTGAGGGTCAGTTTGCTGTTCAGGTTGAACTTGTATCCGCCGTAAACCGAGAAACTGTTATAGATGTTTTTTCCATTTGGATAACGTGATCCTGCAGGGACGGTCTCTCCGGAAGTAATATTCTTGATGTCAGCGGTGCTTACTATGTTGTTTCTGACATACTCAGTCCCGTAATAGATGAGGTTTTTGCTCTTTCCCGGACTCTTGTCGAAGTCGAGGTTCACTGACCATATTCCCACCGTTTCCTCCTGGCGGTTGAGGCTGACGTCATTAATCTTACGGTCATTACGGCTCTCGCGGTAGTCCTGTCGTGCCACCGTCAGGCGTGCCTCGTCGAAGAGAGCTGAGGCTTTATTATACCTGACAGTTGAGTTGGTCATCATCCATATCTGCGGACCGTAATACCAGTCACCGTATCTCAGGGTATTGTTCCTTACCTGTATCAGCCTGTCATAACGTGGTACATCAGAGATCCGCGAGTAATGGTGGGCGATATCCACGTCGAAGTTTCTTCCCGCCTTGAACCGCAGCTTGTTCATTGTGTTGAGCTGGGAGTAACCGGAGGCTACCTGTCTCTGCGGGTTATCATTGAGGACCACAGTGTCACTGCCGTTTATGCGGGTCTGATATACATTGCGCAGATATTCGGGGTGGGATCGTGACCCCATCATCAGATCGCCGAATCGTGACCATGTCACCGAGGTGAGGAAGGCCACCCTGTGGCCGCCGGCGTTGAGGTCGGCGTGGTATGTCTGTTCGCCGGCGGCGGCGGAGTAACGTGCCAGAGCCTCTGCCTTGTAGTAAACGGAGTCACCCGTTGAGAAGAGTGCTCTCCTTGTATGGAAATCCATTACGCCACCCAGGGCATCGCTGCCGTACATTGTGGCTCCCGGTCCGAAGATGATCTCCGTCCGCTCTATCACCGTGGGGTCAAGAGAGATTACATTCTGTATGTTTCCTTCGCGGTAGATCGCATTATTAAGTCTTACGCCATCAATATTTATCAGCACCCTGTTTGTGGCAAACCCCCTGAGCATCGGGCTTCCGCCGCCCTGCTGGCTTTTCTGAACAAACACATCACCGCTTAGGGAGACAAGGTCAGCCGTTGTCTGGGGGTTCTGAATCCTGATCGAGGGCAGAGCTACAGTACTAATATAGTTGGGAACCTCATCCGACTTCTGCTCCCACCGGTTTGCCGATACAATGAATTCCTCAACCTCAAAAGTCTTTGTCTCAAGCCGCACAACCCATCCGGCATCCTTCAGCAGCTCAGGCGTGTATGAGACTCTCTCAAAGGAGAAGTGCTGGAAAAAGATTGGCTGGCCGGCCCGGAACCCGGAGAGGCTGGCTTTACCGGCGGGGCTGGTGTAGCAGAACTGGGTCCGGGCCTCATTGTATACGGCAACGTCCGACACAGGCTTGCCGTCATCGGCAGCAAGCACGGTAACAGTCTGCGCCTGCAGCACCACGACAGGCAATAGAAAAAGGATGAGAAAAAGAGATTTCTTCATTAGTACAGAAGCTATGATTGGTGACAGATGCACAAAAAGTATTCCACAAATTTCAGGTGAGAGTATGTTTAGCGACATATCCTTCTAAATCCACGGCAAAACTCTTTTGCCATAGCAAATTAATATTTTATATTTTTGGAATTGGATATCAAGCTGGAAATTGTGCATAAGAGAACCGGGATCATAATTGTGGGTGTTTTTGCTGTAGCCCTGGCAGTGGTCGCTTTTTTTATAAGGAAGGACAAGCAGGTGATTGTTGTTGATCCGTGGGTGGCTGTTCCATCTGACGCCTTCTTCATTGTTGAGACGAACGACTTCCCTGAGATGATGACCCGCACGACCGATCCTGCCGGAATGATGTCGGGGCTCTCTGGCATGAAATGGGCAGCATCGTTGGTGCGTGCAGCCTCGGCCATTGACAGTATCACAGGTGTTCCTGAGGTCCGCGCCATGATAAGCAACAGGAGGGTTATCATGTCTTTTCATGTCACCGGCCCGGGGCGCGTAACGCCAATGGCAGTGATGAACAGCGGTCCCGCACTCACTCCGAGGCGTCTGACAAGCCTCATCACCCAGTCGGGAGCCACGGTTACGGATAAGCGAGAGCTGGGGGGAACCAAAACATACACCCTGACCTACGGGAAGGGTGCCAGGCATAAGCCTTTGCATATCGCACTCACATCGGGAATCCTGATCATCACCACCTCAGGGGAGATGCTCTCAGCTGCGCTCGACAACAAGGGAGCAGGATCAGACATACGGCATCAGCAGGGGTTTGCGCCGGTGGTCAGCGCCGCGGGGAAGGGTGCTGACAATGTGTATGTGCTCTTCAGGAATCTCTCAGGTTTCATTAAACCTTTTGTTGATCCGGTGGATATACCTGCTGTGACACTGGCGGCCATAGCCGGTGGGGGCGATCTCAAGTCTACTGAGGAGGGGCTCTTTATCAGCGGTTTTCTTACAACTGCCGGATCCGGGACAGGAACCGACCGGCTGAGGAGCGTTACGCCTGCCGAGTGTGGCGTGCATGAGCTGCTCCCGCGGGGTACGCTCAGCTACAGTACCGTGATGCACAGGGCAGCGCTGGCCGGTGAGACAGTGACCGACCCTGCCTCAATAAACGCCACCGACCTGGCACTTATACTGAGTCCCTTTACCGGTGACGAGGTCACTGAGGCATACATCATGGCCGGAGGAACAGAGGCCCGGGTCAGGGTTTTCAGGATGACTGACCGCCAGTCGGCCGAGAATGTTCTCAGGGAGAGACTCACTGCCAAGTACCGGTCAATGGGACTGAGCGAGAGTCATTTTGTGGCATCAGCCCCTGTCTCCGGCGGCGAAGAGGCGGTTCTCTATAAGATGCCCTTCACAGGCGTGGCAGCAATACTCTCCGGAGAAGGCGGCAGCAACCCCGGCGACGGATGGGTCACCTTCGCCAGATCATACATGATCTTTTCTTCATCGCCCGAAGCCCTGGCGTTGGTAAGAAGTGAGTCAGGCAATGAGAATACCCTTATCAACGATCCGGAATTCAGGGAGATGGAGAAGACGATGCCGACAAAGAGCTCATGGATCTTTTATTCTTCTGGCAGCATGCTCCGCTCACTCATCGGTGGTATCCTGACACCGGAAGCGAAAGCCGCAATGACTGCCGGGTCACTCTCCGGCATTGGAGGGGTGACCCTGAGTCTCACCCCGAGTAACGGGATGGTCTATACGAGTCTGTCGGTACGGTACGGCACCAGTGAGGATCAGGGCCTGGCCAAGGCCGGAGAGGTGATCACAGCCGCGGCCACAGACGGTGGCGGCACAGGCACGGCAGCAGCTGATACCCCGGCATCATCAGCCCTGAAACTGCTATGGAGGGTGAAGCTCGACGCCGAACCCGCAATCAGGCCATTCTTTTTCGTTAACCACAATACCGGTGCAACCGAGATTTTCATACAGGACCAGAGTAACAATGTTTACCTGATCAGCTCAACAGGAAAGATCCTCTGGAAGGCGCCTATAAGGGAGAGGATCGCAGGTGACATCTTCATGATCGACTATTACAGGAACGGCAAGTACCAGCTTCTCTTCAACGGGAAGGATTATTTGCATCTGCTGGACCGCAACGGCAATTATGTTGACAGATACCCGGTAAAGATGAGGTCTCCGGCAACAAATTCCCTTGCCATGTTTGATTACGAGAATAATAAAGATTACCGCCTGTTCATTGCAGGTGAAGACAAAAAGATCTATGCCTATGACCGTTCAGGTACACCGGTGAGGGGATGGAACATGTTTGCCACGCGCGGCAGGGTAACTGATCCTGTGGCGTTCTTCCGGGTCAGGGGCAAGGACTACCTGTTTGCTTCTGATGACCAGGCTGTATATGTGCTTGACCGTACGGGCAACATCAGGGTCGCTCACCAGGAGCCTCTGAAAAAGGCATCGGGATCAGCCGCCAGGCTCATGGCAGACGCCGAGCCCGCCATAGTTTTCTCGGCCCCTGACGGCACGCTGATACGCCTTCTATTTGACGGATCGGTGAAAAGAGATACAATAAGCATCTTCTCTGCAGGGCACAGGTCAGACTTTGCAGATCTGGACAACGATGACAGCATTGACTATCTGTATCTTGACCATGGTATGCTACGGACATATGACAGCAAGGGGAGCGAGAGATACTCCTATACATTTGAATCGGAGCAGCTTACCGGTCCGGTCATCTTCAGCACAGGCCCTACCGAGAGGAGAACGGCGGTCTATGAGACAGGCAGGAAGGTGCTGCATCTGATAGGAAGGAGCGGAGGCTCCATGCCGGGATTCCCCATGAAAGCCGGACAGCACTACAATATCGGGAGGGTGTCAAACAAAAGTGCCTGGAATCTGGTAATCAATCAAAATGACTTGTATCTTTACAATTACGAACTTAGTTCCTCGTCAAAATAGTTCATATTATGAAAATGAGATTCAAGATGCTGCTATTGCTGCTGACAGCGGCAGTGACCGGCAATGCATTTGCACAAACAAGTCAGGCTCTGTACTTTATGAACCTGCCACAGAGAAACACACTCAATCCTGCTCTCCAGTACACCGGAAGGACATATCTCGGGCTTCCGGGAATTTCTGACATCTCTATCAGGGTTGACAATAACTTCCTGAGCCTCTCAGACATGTTCACGAACGGGGTCATCTCTGACTCGACGTTCGTGCTCCTTGAGCCAGGTGAAGCCCTTGACAACTTCCTTGCCGGGCTCGGTACCAATAATTCTCTCGAGCCGCAGGCAGGGGTTCAGCTTTTCGCCCTGGCCTTCACTGTCGGCAATGACCTGAGGATAACGCTGGATGCCACAGAGCGCTTCGATGCCAACTTCGTCTTTCCGGGAGACCTGCTGAGGCTTGGCATCGAGGGCAATGATGGTTACCTGGGTCAGAACATTGATCTCTCTTCGCTGAGAGCAGACGCAAAGTATTATCATGAGTTCGGCATAGGGGCATCTAAAAATGTCACCGAGAAGCTGAGAGTAGGAGCAAGGGTGCTGATCCTGTCCGGGGTGGCATCAGCCTACCTGACCAATAATGGAGTCACGCTTACTGTAAATGAGGATTATACTCATACAATGGACGCGGATCTCTCGCTTAACGTGAGTGCACCCATCGAATTCATGAAGGATGAAGATGGGATCATTGACAATGTCAGATATGATGAAGACCGTTTTAATGAGACAAGGGATGCAATTTCTTATTTCTCAGCTATGGCCAATCCGGGTATTGGCTTTGAGGTCGGGGCAGAGTACAGGTTCACCGATATGCTCGCTGTCTCAGCTGCCATCACAGACTTTGGTTTCATCAACTGGAAGAGAGACAGGTCTGAGATCTATATAAGCAAAACCTTCCAGTTCAACGGGCTGACCATGCAGGATGTCTATGATGAGAGCCTGTCGTTTGACGAGCTCTTAAACTGGGCTGCAGACTCGCTCCAGAATTCAATGGAGCTTTCCGCAGACCCCGGCGTTTACAAAACATACCTGCCTTTCACTGCCACTGCCGGTTTCAGCTTCACCCCGGTGAAGTTCTTCACTGCAGGGGTGCTCTCGCAGACGCGGTTCATCGGTAAGCAGGTTCATGAGGCTCTAACCCTCTCGGGCAATCTCAACCTCGGGAACGTATTGTCAACTACCGTGGCCTATACAATTGCCAACAGGCGCTATGACAACCTTGGCTTCGGCTTCGCCCTCAGAGGCGGCTGCTTCCAGCTTTTTGCGCTAATAGACAACGTACCTCTCAAATGGACTGAGATGACAGTCGGCGATGACGACATAAGGTTTCCCGTGAACACGAATACTGTTCACGCCAGGATGGGCCTGAATCTTGTCTTCGGCAACAGGGAGAAGGAGAGGAAACTGCCCGGAATGTGAGTACTATTTAAGAGAGTCTTTCAGCTGTTTGGCGAGGGCGTTGGCAAAGACGAACTCATTGAGCAGCTTGCAGTCGGATTTCAGGATCTCATCCCTGTTTCCTTCCCAGCACTTTTCGCCCTCTTCGATGAAGATGATCTTTTCACCGTTCTCCATAACGGAGTTCATGTCATGAGTATTGACGATTGTAGTCATGTTCAGCTCAACGGTTATGTCCCTGATAAGCTCGTCTATTACTATCGATGTTTTCGGATCAAGGCCTGAGTTGGGCTCGTCACAGAACAGGAACCGCGGCTTGAGGGCTATGGCCCTGGCGATTGCCACACGTTTCTTCATCCCTCCTGACAGCTCTGACGGGGCGAGGTGGTTTGAGTTGACAATGTTTACCCGTTCAAGGCAGAAGTTGACGCGGTCACGCTTTTCCTCCCGTGTCATGTTTGTGAACATTTCAAGAGGGAACATGACATTCTCCTCCACAGTCATGGAATCAAACAGGGCGCTTCCCTGGAAGAGCATCCCCATATCCTTTCTTATCTCCTTCTTCGCCTTGAAGTCGAGGTTGTTAAACTGGACGTCATTGTAGAATATCTTCCCTTCATCAACATCCAGCAGACCCACCAGGCATTTCAGGAAGACAGTCTTGCCCGAGCCGCTCTTTCCTATTATGAGGTTTGTCTTTCCGGGCTCGAACACTGCCGAAATATCTTTAATGACCTCACGGCCTGCAAATGACTTGGATATGTGTTCGGCCCTGATCATGAAAGGAGCAGTTGTGTGAGGATGACGTTAAACAGGAGGATCGTGACGCTGCTGTAAACCACCGCCTTGGTGCTGGCGCGGCCCACCTCGAGTGAGCCTCCCTCAACGTTGTAACCCTGGTGTGCCGAGACGGTTGTAATTATGAATGCGAAGATGACGGTCTTGATCAGGGAGTATGTAATATAATAAGGTATAAACGCATACTGTACGCCGTAGATAAAATCCTGGGATGTTATCACTCCTGCCGCAGTGCCGGCGATCCATCCGCCTATGATTCCTGTAATGATGCTGATAAGCGTAAGGAACGGGTTGAAGAGGACAGTTGCCACCACCTTGGGGAGGATGATGTATGAGGCCGAGTTGATACCCATCAGCTCGAGCGCGTCAATCTGCTCGGTGATTCTCATGGTGCCAATCTCCGATGCAATATTTGAACCTACCTTGCCCGCAAGAATCAGAGCCACGATTGTTGAAGAGAACTCAAGGATTATGGAGTCCCTTGTACCAAGTCCTATCAGGTAGGTAGGATAAATGGGGTTTTCGGTGTTGTATGCGGTCTGCAGGGCAAGGACCGCGCCCATGAAGAAGGAGATGATTGTCACGATGCCTATCGACCTGAGTCCGAGACTTACAAACTCCTTCATGGTCTGCCTGTAATAAATGGAATGCTTCTCGGGCCTGGCAAAGACCCTGCCCAGTAACATCCAATACGAACCGAAGCCTGACAGGAACCTGAACATCTTTAAAAAGTTTCGTCAAATTTAACAATAATTCACCGCACCCGAAACCGTGACTATATTCGTCACATGGAATTTATATATTTGTAATAGTGCACATCAAAATCATATAATCATGAAAAACCGCTATTTACTGATCATGGCCGGTGGTGTCGGAAGCCGGTTCTGGCCACTGAGCAGGAGGGAGAGAGCGAAGCAGTTCCTCGATATCCTGGGTACGGGGGAGACTCTCATTCAGATGACTTTCCGGCGGTTTAGCGAGATCTGTCCTGTTGAGAACATTTATGTTGTGACCAGTGAGGACAGCAGTGAGATGGTTATTGAGCAGCTTGGCATTGACAGTGATCATGTGCTGTCCGAGCCACTGAGGCGAAACACGGCGCCGTGTATTGCGTACGGCGTCTTCAGGATAATGGCAGAGAATCCCGAGGCTGTCATTGCCGTAACGCCGGCTGATCATCTTATTAAGAAGGAAGAGGAGTTCAGGGTGGTAATGAATGAGGCCTTCAGGTTTGCCTCCGAAAATGATGCCCTTCTCACACTCGGCATCAGGCCTGACCGTCCGGAGACAGGCTACGGCTATATCCAGGCCAACTTCGATCAGCCGGTAAAGGGTTTCGACAGCCTGCACAAGGTGAAGGCCTTTACCGAGAAGCCGGAGCTGAAGATGGCAAGGGTGTTCCTGCAGAGCGGTGATTTCTACTGGAACAGCGGTATTTTTATATGGAGGGCCAGCTCGGTGCTCTCTGCATTTGAGAGGCACATGCCCGATATGTTTCACTATTTTGATGAAGGGAGGGAGAGTTTCAACACCCCGGCAGAGAAGGAGTTCATCAAGAAGGCGTATGCCCAGTGCAGCAGCATATCTGTTGACTATGGTCTGATGGAGAAGGCTGACAACGTTTATGTCATGTGCACCGATCTGGGGTGGTCTGATCTGGGAACATGGAGTTCACTGTATCTCTATTCAGACCATGACAAGAATGACAATGCAGTGATTCACTCACAGGCGCTGACCTACAATTCCGAAGGGAACATTGTCAGTCTGCCTAAGGACAAGATTGCGGTGATCCAGGGGCTCGATGACTATATCATCATTGACAGCGGCGATGTGCTGCTGATTGTGTCGAGGGACCAGGAGCAGAACCTCAAGACTTATCTCGACGATGTGGGAAAGGCAACGGGCGAGAAGTTTCTTTAGTCTTCAGTCCTCAGTCTTCAGTCAGGCAGTAGGCAATAGGCAGTAGGCAATAGTGAGAGGAATTAAGAATTAATAGTCAAGATTTTAGACTGCAAGACCGCAAGACTGCTGACTGCCGACTGCTGACTGAAATAAAAAAGGTGCCTCATTGATTTGAGACACCCTTCTTGTTTTTATTTGTTCACCTAGTATTCCCAGAGATCCTGTTCAAAGTTGAATATCTCATTCTTTATCCTTTCAGCCTCGAAGATCTGCGATGGTCCCATCTTGTACTGGTTGATGGACCTGTCATCATAGACGTTGGATTCGGCAACGATGTATCCGTCAAACTTGCGCTGGAGCATCAGGTCCTCAAAAGAGATTCGCTGTGCGTCATTGAAGGAGTTGAAAGCTTCGCTGCTTGCCAGCGCCTGCCTTACGTCTTCATACCTGATCCAGAAGAGGCGCCTCTTCACGAGCCGTGAGGTGATCTGGTCATAGCCCATATATATCGGGCAGATGCCTATGATACGCACGTCAAGACGTGAATGCTTCTTGTCAAAGAACCACTCTTCCAGCAGCATGAGCTGTTTGATGTCAGCGGGGTTCTCCATGTTTGTCACGGTGGAGTCCTGCTCCCTGCCCTCAGCATTGACCACGGTGATTGTCAGTGTATCGCGGTTCATCTTGGCAGCGATGTCGTTGTATGTTGTGGGCACCGTCATGGCGTCGCCGTCAGTTGCTTCCACCCTGCCTGAGAGGATCTCATTGAGGAGTATTCCGGAGAAGTTCATCCTTCCGTCCGACATCTCCGACACGAAGCGGTTAGCGGCAGCATCGTACCTGAGTGACGGATAGAAGAGGTTGAGATTCATCTTCTCCCTCAGGTCAATGATCCGGTAGAGTCTTTTTGACCAGATGACATCTGATTCACCCAGGTATGTATAGTTGATCTTCTGGTTCTGAGGCATCTGTTTGGTGTAGATGTCTCCGAACGACTGGGCCATTGAGGCTGTACAGATCAGGAGGCCCACAAGGCCTGCCAGAATTCTCCTGTTCATGGTTTGTATCTCTAGTATTAGTTAATCTTAAGAATAATAGGGTTGAGATCCCTCGTTCTTCCGTCGGGTCCAACTGCCTTAATCTTTTCTATTATAAGTTTCTGTCCGGCACGAAGGTTGCCAATGAGGCCCTTCTGCTTGTCGGTAAGCCTGTTGTTGTTTGATTCAGCCGTGATTTCAAATCCCTTGTCGTTGACAGAGACAGTGAAGCCTGTGACTGTGTAGGTAAGGTCGAACTCGAAGTTCTCAAGCACGGCGGTAACAACCTGCTGGGCTGCTGCCACGCTTCTGAGCACGTTACCCTCTTTCATGTTGGCGAAGCGGGCCTCGGGGTCAGGAAGTCTTCTTACCCTGAACTCCACCGGAGGAAAGGTCTGCACCTTACCGTCAATATTGGCTGACACGATGACCTGTGCATTCTGGCCGACGGTACGGGGCTGTGCCACATATTCACCGCGGTAGTCTTTGTATTTACCTCTCTTGATATCACCGTTTGTAATTCGAACGGTAAGCTTGTCCGAACCCACTCCGGGGACGGAAATGTCAAGCGGGTTCTGGATGCCCTGGTACAGAACGTTCATGGCGGTGGGGGATACGACCACGTTTGGCATTCCCACGGAGTACTTCTGATCGAAGTTGAACGTGCGGATACTGCCGTCCGGGGCCTTCATCCTGATAACACCTCCCCATGACTTTTCGCCGACGGAGCCGGGTCTCACCCTGTAGATGCCCACGCCGGATCTGTCGATAGGAAGCTTGGTTGCCTGGCTTGACGGTTCGTATAAGGGAGTGCCGTCAGGGTTGGTCTTTGTAGTATAGGGGCCCACGAATATCTCGAGGTCCTGTGTAGTGTCTGTTGCTGCCACGAATACCTTGGCCTCATATTCATTCCCCTGCATTACATAAGAGCTGTTGGTCAGAACCGTCGGAATGATGTTGTTGAATCTGAATGAGCCGGCATCGATCTGGGTATAGAGGAAGTTGAGCGCGTCAGTCTCCGCGTTCCTGACGTCGACCTGCATCTTGGAGAGGATGGTGATAACCGCAACAAGCGGCATGGTCTGGAAGTTGGCATTCACCCAGTTTTCGGTTCCGGTACCTTCAAGGTTCTCAGGATCGTCAGTGTTCAGAATGTCAAGTATTGAACGCTCGGCAGCGGGGTCTTTGCCATCAAGGGTCTCAATCAGGTAAGAGCGGTAATCTTCAATCAGTGCCTTAAGGTCATTGCCCTTCCCTTCCTGGTTTGCTCCAATAAGTACCTCTGAGGGTACGTTGTTCTCGTCAATCTTCTTTACCTTGGTAATATCGATCTGGTTATCGGGAAGAAGAGATTCCGCCTCAGGACCTTCAGCAGTTGTAATGATCTCAACCTTGAGATCCTGTATGTAGTCATAGAGTTCATTGGCCCGATCCTTGACCTCGAATGCCTTTACCCTCCAGGCTTCCGCCTTCTCAGGATTCTCATCTGCTGCAGCCTGGAAAGCTGCATAGGTGATATCATTCTTTTTGATATAGTTGGCAGTAGTCTTTGTCAGGCTCAGGTCAACCTTCTTGAAAGCCTCGACTGCCTCCTTTGAGACGTTAAGTGCGAGCATGGCGGTCAGGATGAGGTACATCATCCCGATCATCTTTTGCCGCGGGGTCTCTTTTCCCTTAGACATTTGCGGATAGTTTAGGTGTTAACAGATATATTGATGTACTTGACATTACTTCACATTCATGGCTGCAAGCATGTTGCCATACACATTGTTGAGGGAGGTGAGGTTGTCATTCAGTTTGGCAACCTGTTCACGGTATTTCTTTGTGTCGTCAGCTGAGCCAGTGAGGTCTTTCATGAGACCTTCCATGCCTTTGTAGATAACCTCTGTGCTTTTGACATGGTCATTGGTTCCGCGCAGCTGCAGTTCATAGGCCGCATTGAGTGCCGAGAGGTTCTTATTGAGTGCCTCGAGCTTCTCATGATAGTTTCTGCCGCCTGTTTCGATTGTCTTTGACGACTCACCGATAGCCTGGTAGACTGTGCTTGTATCATTCATGGACCTTGCTGTCTGTTTGACGGAATCAGCCAGGTTCTGAAGTGATTCGTTAGCCTTTCTGATGGTGCCGGCATACTCGTTGGTAGTGGCAGCCAGGTCACCCATGGCGTTGAAGTTGTTTGTGGTCTCGGTGAGCTTCTTCAGCCCTGAGCTGAGCCTGTCAAACACGTCGGGAGTGATTCCCGCGTTGGCAAGCATCTTGTCGAACTGTGAAAGTCCTGCTCCGCCGCCGTAGCCACCGCCACCGCCGCCGCCGACAGCTGCAAACCCAACATCCTCACCGGAGTAGCTGGGGTCCAGTTGCGGGTAGACCAGTTTCCAGTCCGGTTCTTCCTTCAACGGCTCAAAAGCCGAGAAGAAAAAGATGATAGCCTCTGTGATGAGACCTACAGAGAGCAGAAAACCTGCGTAGGGATAGTGCTGTATTTTGAAAAGAGCGCCGATTATTACGACTGAGGCTCCCCAACCGTAAAGTTTGGCCATGAATGCTTTCCACTTACTGGTATGAACAAATTCCGAAAGGCCCATATAATTAAAGTTTTAGGTTAAACAGTATTAGTTATTGACTCCAATATAAGTTCTCACATTACGGAACCCGACAAATGAC
>JBGSLG010000020.1:0-9448 GCA_041740815.1 Bacteroidales bacterium | reverse complement strand
GCCAAATGACCCGAATGCCAGCTGATTGCCTCTCTGGGCATTGCCTTTCATTTTGCCCTTCTGGCTCCTCCTGAATTTGGTCTTCTTCGGTTGTAACATCGCTAGATTGTATTAAATATTAATTACCTGTCGCGGCTATCTCTCTTGTTTCCGCTTTTCTTTCTGAAACCACCGGCCGGAGCCTTGTTTCCCTTGGCGCTTTTGGCGGCGATGTTGGGACTGAGGTCACGTTTGCCGTATACTTCGCCGTTGCAGATCCACACCTTGATACCTATCAGGCCCACTTTGGTGAGGGCTTCGGCCAGGGCGTAATCAATATCGGCACGGAATGTATGAAGCGGAATTCTTCCATCCTTGTAGGATTCGCTACGGGCCATCTCGGCGCCGCCGAGTCTGCCCGAGATAACAACCTTGATACCCTCGGCGCCCATGCGCATCGTTGAAGCGATTGACATCTTGATGGCGCGGCGGTATGAGATCTTTCCTTCCACCTGGCGGGCGATATTGCCTGCAACGATGGCTGCATCAAGCTCCGGACGCTTCACCTCGAAGATGTTTATCTGAACCTCTTTCTTGGTGATCTTCTTGAGCTCCTCCTTCAGTTTGTCAACCTCCTGGCCGCCTTTGCCGATGATGATGCCGGGACGTGCGGTATTGACGGTGACAGTGATGAGCTTAAGCGTGCGTTCAATGATAATCTTTGAAAGACTGGCTTTTGCAAGTCTGGCATTCAGGTATTCCCTGATCCTGGTGTCTTCAACGAGTTTTCCTGAGAAGTCGTTGCCACCATACCAGTTTGAGTCCCATCCCTTGATGATACCTACTCTGTTGCCTATCGGATTAACTTTCTGTCCCATTGTCTACTTTGAAATATTTTCTACTTCCTGTTTCCTGCTTCCCAGCTCAAGGGTTACATGGTTTGATCTCTTGCGTATGCGGTAAGCCCTTCCCTGGGGGGCAGGCTGGATCCTGCGGAGTATGCGTCCGCCGTCAACCTGTACCTCCTTGACATAGAGATTACTCTCCTCAAGGCGAACGCCTTCGTTCTTAGCCTGCCAGTTGGCGATGGCTGAGAGAAGGAGTTTCTCGAGCCTGCGTGAAGCCTCCTGCTTGCTGAATTTAAGGATATCAAGAGCCTTGTTGACCTCCTGACCCCTGATCAGGGCAGTGACCAGCCTCATCTTGCGCGGTGAGGTAGGGACATTGCGAAGAACGGCCCCCGTCCTCTCTTTTGCGGCTTCCTTCCTGGCGCCGGCGCTTATTCTTTTTCTTGCACCCATTTCTGATACTTTTTCAGTTGTTACGATACATTACCTTATTTCTGTCTCCCACCATGACCGCGGAAGGTACGGGTAGGGGCAAACTCACCCAGCTTATGACCAACCATGTTTTCGGTAATGTAAACAGGTATGAATTTGTTTCCGTTATGCACTGCCAGAGTGTGTCCTACAAAGTCGGGAGAAATAACTGATCGTCTTGACCATGTCTTGATCACTGTTTTCTTACCGCTGTCATTCATTTTATCCACCTTTTTGCCCAGGTGGAGATCGATGAAGGGGCCTTTTTTAATAGATCTGCTCATCGTATCAATTATTTTTTCCTTCTTTCAATAATGTGCTTGTTCGAATACTTGGTCTTGCTCCTGGTCTTGAAACCTTTAGCGGGCATGCCGCTGCGTGAGCGCGGATGACCTCCGGAGGCCCTTCCTTCACCACCACCCATGGGGTGATCAACCGGGTTCATTGCAACGCCTCTGGTCCTGGGCCTGCGGCCGAGCCAGCGCTTGCGTCCGGCCTTACCGGATCTCTCCTGGTTGTGGTCGGCGTTTGAAACAGTTCCGATAGTGGCGCGGCATGTGATAAGCACCATCCTTGTCTCACCTGAGGGGAGTTTGATGATTGCATACTTGCCGTCACGGGCAGCCAGCTGTGCGAAAGTGCCTGCACTGCGGGCCATGGCTGCACCCTTGCCGGGCTTCAGCTCAATGTTGTGCACAATCGTTCCGAGAGGTATGTCTTCAAGAAAGAGGGTGTTACCTATCTCCGGTGTGGCTGTCTTGCCTGACATTACCTCCTGCCCGGCTTTCAGGCCGGTGGGAGCGATGATATACCTCTTCTCACCGTCAGCATAGGTGAGGAGAGCTATTCTGGCCGAACGGTTGGGATCATATTCCACCGAGGTAACAGTGGCAGCTACGCCGTCCTTGTTCCTCTGGAAATCGATCACACGGTACATCCTCTTGTGGCCGCCGCCAATGTACCTCATGGTTCGCCTGCCGTTAACGTTCCTGCCCCCTGTCTTCTTCAGCGGCGCGAGCAAGGATTTCTCCGGCGTGCCATGAGTTATCTCCTCGAAGGAACTCATGACTTTATGTCTCTGGCCTGGTGTAACAGGCTTGATCTTTCTGACTGCCATATTATTTTAAATGTTGCTGTAAAAATCAATTGTCTCACCTTTGGCGAGAGTGACAACAGCCTTTTTAATAGCTGCCGTGCGACCTGACATCACGCCTGACTTGGTGTAGCGGGTCTTGGTCTTGCCACCGTAGTTGATGGTGTTCACAGACTCAACGTTGACGCCGTAGAGCTCCTCAACTGCCTTTTTTATCTGCAGCTTGTTGGCCTTACGCACCACCAGAAAACCATACCGGTTGAACTTCTCGCCCTGACTGGTCATTTTCTCGGTCACTATGGGTTTAAGTAATATTTCCATCTCTATTCCTGGTTTATAATGTTGACTGCAAAACATCAACTGCGCTCTCTGTCAGCACGAGAAATGAAGCCTTCATAATGTTGTAAGTATTTAAATCACTGATTGTTACAACTTCAACTCCCTGCAAATTTCGAGATGACAAATATATGTTTTTATTTTGTTCCGATAAAACAAAAAGCGATTTTTTATTCGTGATATTGAGGTTTGCGTTCATCCCGGCCATTTTTGAAGTCCCGGGAGCTTCGAACGAAAAATCTTCAAGCACGATAATCTTGCTCTCTTGTGCTTTGTATGAGAGGGCTGATTTTCTTGCCAGCTGTTTTACCTTTTTATTGAGTTTGAACCCGTAAAATCTGGGTCTGGGGCCGAAGATACGGCCACCGCCGCGGAACTCGGGGTTCTTGATGCTTCCGAAACGTGCAGTTCCGGTGCCCTTCTGCTTCTTGAGCTTGCGTGTGCTGCCCGTGATCTCGCCGCGCTCCTTGGCTTTGTGCGTACCCTGTCTCTGGCTGGCCAGAAACTGTTTCGTATCGAGGTAGATAGCGTGATCATTGGGTTCAATGCCGAAGATGGTCTCATCGAGATTAACCTTCCTACCGGTCTCTTTACCTTCTATATTAAATACTGCTACTTCCATTACTTTGTTATTATTACGTAACCACCTTTGGGGCCTGGGACGGCACCTTTAACGAGGAGCAGGTTTGATTCGGCCATGATCTTAACGACCCTCAGTTCCGTCTCCTGCATTCTTCCGCCTGTGCGGCCTGCCATACGCATGCCCGGCATGACTCTTGACGGCCATGATGAAGCGCCCACTGAGCCCGGGGCCCTGAGCCTGTCATGCTGACCGTGGGTTGTGCCGCCGACACCGCTGAAGCCGTGACGCTTTACAACGCCCTGGAAGCCCTTGCCTTTGGTCCATCCTCTTACATCAAGATATGTATCGTCATTGAAGAGCTCGACAGTGATGACGTCGCCTCTCTTGTATTTGCCATCCTCAAAACCGGAGAACTCGGCAATCTTCCTCTTGGGGCCTGTGCCGGCCAGTTTGAAATGTCCCATCTCAGCCTTGTTGCTCGACTTTTCCCTTTTGTCACCAAAGCTTAGCTGAAGTGCTGCATAACCGTCAGTCTCCTGAGTCTTGACCTGTGAAACAACACATGGTCCTACTTCCAGCACTGTGCATGGAATGTTTTTTCCGTTCTCATCGAAGACGGAGGTCATTCCAACCTTTTTTCCTATTAATCCCTGCATAATTCAGTATTTTACCGGTTTCACACTTTTATTTCCACTTCAACCCCGCTCGGCAGTTCCAGCTTCATCAGAGCATCGATGGTTTTGGGTGTTGAGCTGTATATGTCAAGCAGGCGCTTGTACGATGACAGTTCGAACTGCTCTCTTGCTTTCTTGTTCACGAACGGTGAACGGAGCACCGTATAGATTTTCTTGTGGGTGGGGAGCGGAATGGGGCCGCTGACTACTGCACCCGTCGATTTGACTGTCTTGACAATCTTTTCAGCCGACTTGTCGACAAGGTTATGATCGTAAGACTTCAGTTTGATGCGGATTTTCTGACTCATCTTTCTTAAAGAATTTTTCCTGTTGTTACTTCAATAATTTTCTTCGATAGTTCTGCAGGCACCTCGTCAAAATGAGAGAACTCCATTGTGGATGTTGCTCTTCCCGAGGTAAGGGTCCGAAGTACTGTAACGTATCCGAAGTTTTCTGCCAGAGGTACTTTTGCCCTGATAACCCTTGCACCTGCTTTCGATTCCATACCTTCCACCTTGCCCCTGCGCTTGTTGAAGTCGCCCACGACGTCGCCCACGTATTCTTCGGGGGTAACGACTTCGGCGGTCATCACGGGCTCGAGGAGCACCGGGCGGCATTTGCCTGCCGCGTGGCGGAAGGCCTGCCTGGCTGCTATCTCGAACGAGAGCGAGTCGGAGTCAACGGGATGGTACGAACCGTCTTTGAGAATAACCTTGAGGCTGTCAAGGGGGAAGCCGGCCAGCGGGCCGTTGAGCATGGCCTCGCGGAATCCCTTCTCGATTGAAGGTATATATTCCTTCGGCACATTCCCTCCCCTGATCTCATTCACGAAGACCAGTCCCGGAACATCATCATCAGCAGGCATAAGCTCAACGGATATATCCGCGAACTTGCCCCTGCCTCCGGTCTGTTTCTTGAACAGTTCCCTGTGTGAGTAAGATGCAGTGATAGCCTCTTTGTATGCCACCTGGGGTCTGCCCTGGTTGCACTCAACATTGAATTCTCTCTTAAGACGGTCAATAAGAATTTCAAGATGCAGCTCACCCATGCCACTTATCACAGTCTGTCCGCTGTCAGGATCCGTCTTCACTTTGAAAGTCGGATCCTCCTCGGCAAGTTTGCCAAGGGCAACGCCCAGTTTGTCGATATCA
This sequence comes from Bacteroidales bacterium, assembly GCA_041740815.1. Lineage (GTDB taxonomy): Bacteria > Bacteroidota > Bacteroidia > Bacteroidales > VadinHA17 > SR-FBR-E99. Next base: position 4,313 of record JBGSLG010000020.1, on the reverse strand, counting down.
GCCTGTGTCTTCGGTTCGATGGCGATCCCTATTACCGGTTCCGGGAACTCCATTGACTCGAGCACTATAGGCTTGTTGATAGCACAGAGAGTGTCTCCTGTCTTAAGGTCCTTGAACCCTACACCAGCGCATATATCGCCTGCGGCGACACTGGCTACGGGGTTCTGTTTGTTTGCATGCATCTGGAAGAGACGGTTGATCCTCTCCCTCTTGCCGCTTCGCACATTGAGGACAGTGTCGCCGGCATTGAGGGTGCCTGAATAAACCCTCATGAAGACGAGCCGTCCGACGTACGGATCGGTTGCAATTTTAAAGGCGAGTGCTGCAAACGGCTCATCGGCCTCAGGCTTGCGTTCGAGCTCCTTCTCGTCACGCGGGTCCTTGCCTTTGACGGCACCCACGTCAACGGGCGAAGGCAGATATGCCACCACACCGTTAAGAAGTCTCTGTACGCCTTTATTCTTGAATGCAGCACCGCAGAAGACGGGGACTATAACACCCTCCACCGTCTCACGGCGCAATACTGCCATCAGTTCGTCAGCGGTAATGCTCTCATGATCCTCAAGGTAACGTTCCAGGATTGAGTCATCCATCTCGGCGCATGCCTCAACGAGTTTCATCCTCCATTCGTCAGCCTCTTCTTTCATGAAATCGGGTATCGGCTTCACTGTGAAATTTGTCAGGGGATCCTCACCGTCCTCGAAGATGATTGCCTTCATCTCAAGGAGATCAATCAGCCCTTCAAACTTCTCTTCAGCGCCAATGGGTATCTGCACAGGTACCGGATGTGCTCCCAGCCTGTCAATCATCTGCTGCACCACGCCGTGAAAATCGGCGCCGGAGCGATCCATCTTATTGACAAATGCTATACGCGGCACATTGTACTTGTTTGCCTGCCTCCATACGGTCTCCGACTGCGGTTCAACACCGCCGACGGCGCAGAAGACAGCAACAGCGCCGTCAAGCACCCTGAGTGAGCGCTCCACCTCCATGGTGAAGTCGACGTGCCCCGGGGTGTCTATCAGATTGATCTTATAAAGCTGGTCCCTGTATTTCCAGAAAGTAGTTGTAGCTGCAGATGTAATTGTGATCCCTCTCTCCTGCTCCTGCACCATCCAGTCCATAGTGGCATTGCCGCTATCTACTTCGCCGATACGGTGTACACGGCCAGTATAATAGAGGATGCGCTCGGAAGTGGTTGTCTTCCCGGCATCTATATGGGCCATAATGCCAATATTCCTGGTATTTTTGAGATCAGTGCTCATCGTTAGCTGGTTGTTTGCCACTTGTCAGCCGTATCAGAATCTGAAGTGAGCAAAGGCCTTGTTAGCTTCGGCCATACGATGGGTATCCTCTTTCCTTTTGTAGGCACCGCCTTCATTGTTGTAGGCAGCCATCACCTCGGCGGCGAGCTTCTCAGCCATACTGTGGCCGGTACGCTTGCGTGCGAAGAGAATGAGGTTCTTCATGCTTATGCTGATTTTCCGGTCAGGCCGTATCTCGAGGGGCACCTGGAAAGTGGCGCCACCTACCCTGCGGCTCTTCACCTCTACATGCGGGGTGATGTTGTCAAGAGCCTGTTTAAATATATCAAGCGGAGGCTTCTCAGCGCTCTTCATCTTATCACTCACTATATCCAGTGAGTCGTAGAAAATCCTGAAGGCAACGGTCTTTTTACCATCGTACATCAGGTTATTGATGAAACGGGTAACGTACGGATCGTTGAATTTCGGGTCCGGTAAGAGGATCCTCTTCTTTGGTTTTGACTTTCTCATATTGTGAATCCTTTAACTGTTACTTCTTTGGTCTTTTTGCTCCGTATTTTGACCTTCTCTGCTTACGGCCATCGACACCTGAGGTGTCAAGTGCGCCACGGACAAGGTGATAACGGACGCCGGGAAGGTCCTTGACCCTGCCGCCCCTTATAAGCACTATCGAGTGCTCCTGAAGGTTATGTCCCTCACCCGGTATATAGGCGTTGACCTCCTTCTGGTTGGTCAGCCTTACCCTGGCAACTTTTCTCATGGCTGAGTTAGGTTTCTTTGGCGTGGTAGTATATACACGGACACATACCCCCCTGCGCTGCGGGCATGAGTCAAGAGCGGGTGCCTTGCTCTTGTCCACCAGCTTCTTGCGGCCTTTTCTAACTAACTGCTGAATTGTTGGCATAATTCTCTTTTAAATTAATTTTCCTTGTTTTATTCTGGTCTGCAAAAAATTTCCTTCACTCGTCTCAGCGCTACACGCCTTGTCTTGTCATTATACATATGCACCCCCGTCATTGTAGCGGCAACAAGCAGCCACAGTGCCCGCGGGCAAAGTTTTCCAGAGATGTAACTTATTGGTTTGTAAGTTATTTACAGGATTTTCTTCCCGACCTTTCCTATCGACTTCTTTTGTAAACTTACGTTTTGAAGGATAGACCGGTACTCCTGTTTCTCAAAAAACCGGTGCAAAGAAAAGAAATATTTTCCAATCCACCACAACTTTTATGTACTCTTTTGAAAATTTGCTATTTTTGCGCTCCCTACGAGACGATATACATTATATAATATAACTCAACCTGAAGATGAAGACATACTCAACAGACCACCTAAGGAACATCGCGCTGCTGGGGAACTCAAGCTCTGGAAAGACCACCCTCGCGGAAGCAATGCTATTCAACGGCGGGGTCATTGAGAGACGGGGTACCGTGGAAGCAAGGAACACCGTCTCTGACTACAAGCCGATAGAGCAGGAGAACCGCAACTCAATCTTTTCCGCAGTTCTTTACACGGAATTCAAGGACAAAAAGATAAACATTCTTGATGCTCCCGGGCTCGATGACTTCTCTGGCGGCGTGGTCTCGTCGATGGACGCTGCCGACACCGTGATGCTGGTCATTAATGTCCAGAACGGCGTGGAGGTTGGAACGGAGATACAGTTCAGGCATGCCGACAAGTTCCATAAGCCACTCATCATTGTGGTGAACGGTCTTGATCATGAGAAGTCCAACTTTGAAAAGACTGTTGAGATGCTCAACGAGCGTTTCGGTAACAACGTGACTCTGGCACAGTACCCCGTAAATGAGGGCACAGGCTTCAATACAATTGTTGACGTCATCAGCATGAAGATGCTTCGATACGCCAAAGATGGAGGCAAGGCCGAGGTGCTTGACATACCTGCCGAACACACTGCAAGGGCCGAGGAGCTGCACGCAGCCCTGACTGAGAAGGTGGCTGAGAGCGATGAATCTCTCATGGAGCTTTTCTTCGCCAATGACAAGCTCACCGAGGAAGAGATAGGCCGCGGTCTGCGTGCCGGACTTCTTAAAAGAGGCATATTCCCGGTCTTCTGCGTATCCTCAAAGGGAAATATCGGTGTCGACAGACTGCTTGAATTCGTGGCTGTTTCCGCCCCCTCCCCTGCCGACATGCCTGCACCAAAGAACTCAAAGGGCAACGAGGTCAAATGCAATCCTGCAGGACCGGCTTCGGTCTTCATCTTCAAGACAACCCTCGAGGAGCATATAGGTGAGATAAACTACTTCAGGGTGATGTCAGGCAAGATAGGTGAGAACCTTGATGTCGTCAACACCAGCAACGGAACGAAGGAACGTCTCTCGCAGATCTTCGTCTGCGCCGGCAAGAACCGGTCACGCGTTCCCGAGATTCATGCAGGTGACATCGGCGGCTTTGTGAAGCTGAAGAACACCAAGACAAACCATACACTCAATGCTCCGGGCAACGACTGGACATTTGAGAACATGAAGTTCCCCGCGCCCAAGTACCGTGCTGCCATCAAACCCATCAGCGAAAGTGACGAGGAGAAGATGGGCGAATCTCTCAACCGCATGCACCAGGAAGACCCGACGATCATCGTCGAGTATTCAAAAGAGCTGAAGCAGATCATCATCCACGGACAGGGTGAATACCACCTCAACATTCTGAAGTGGCACCTCGACAATATCTTCAAAATTGAGACACAGTTCGTGGCCCCGAAGATCCCTTACCGCGAAACTATTACCAAAACAGCACAGGCAGACTACCGTCACAAGAAACAGTCTGGCGGATCGGGTCAGTTTGGTGAGGTACACATGATAATTGAACCTTACGTTGAGGGTGTAGCTGATAAGAATATGCACATCATCAATGGCAAGGAGATGAAGATGTCTATCCGCGACCGCGAAGAAATCGATCTTTCATGGGGTGGTAAACTTATCTTCCTCAATTGTATTGTTGGTGGTTCAATCGACGCGAGATTCCTTCCGGCAATTCTTAAAGGTCTTATGGAAAAAATGGAAGTCGGTCCGCTTACAGGTTCATACGCCCGCG
>JBGSLG010000019.1:0-17577 GCA_041740815.1 Bacteroidales bacterium | reverse complement strand
CAGCTTTTCAATGTCTGAATTTATAGTAATGCTTTCCATCCTAATTCCCTATCTATTTTTAAACTGACAGGGCTTCTATTTTGTTGCAAAATTTAGTCATTTTTTTAACAGCCACAGTTCAGGGTCAAGCTTTTTCTTTTCCTCATAGATCATAAATTTCAGTACGGCCTCTCCACCGTTGACATTATCGAGGTAAACATCACCCAGCTCATGCCCTAAAGCAACAGTGTCGCCGGCCTTTACTCTCACGTTCACAATGTTCTGATATACGGTCAGATACTTCCCATGCCGGATAATCACAGCCATGTTTGCCCCGGAAATAGCAAAAACCCGTACAACCTCGCCTTTAAAGACTGCTTTTGCTTTAGTAGCACCGCCCGAAGTCAGCTCAATACCTATGTTATCCTCAGTCACATTCTTTAGTACCGGATGTTTCTGAAGACCGAAGTGGCTTGTTATAATACCCTTGTCTACCGGCCACGGGAGGCGACCACGGTTCTCGCCGAAAGACTCTCCGATGATCTTCATCTCACTGCTCATCGGTGTCTTACCGCTCTTTGCTCTCTCCTCCTCTATCAGACGCTCTATTTCCTTCTCTATCTGCCTGGCTATACGTCTCTTCTCATCAAGCTCCTGTTTCAGCTGTTTCTCTTTCTTGCTCAGTGTAGTCACAAGCCTCGCCTTCTTATTCTGCTCATCACTCAGCAGCTGCTTCTGTCTGACTTCCTTGTTTTTCAGATCATTAATATTCTTTCTGTCCCTCTCAAGCCTTTCCTTGTTTCCCTGCAGCTCCACATAGATAGTTTCAATAGTCTCAGTTTCCTTTCGCCTGAACCTCGCCACCTGCTGTATATACTTAAGCCTTTTATATCCCTGGTTGAAGTCTGCAGACGAGAGGATGAATGCTACGGCGGGAGTGCCTTTATTGGCTTTATGGGCACTTATTATAGAATTTGCATACTCCTTTTTCAGGTTGGTCAGATCCTGTTCCAACATCTCTGAGGCAAGCTTGTTAAGGGAGATACGGTACTCGAGAAGGCTGATCTCCTGGCCGTATTCATTTATAAGCTTCTCACGCAGATTCAATTTCTTGCCTATAACCCTCAGTTCATTCAGATTCTCATTCTTCTGTGTTGCCGTGGTTTTAAGCATCCTGTCAACATATTCTATCTCCTGCAAATTCTTCTTCCGGAGATCCTCCAGTTCCGCCCTTGATTGTCCAAAGAGGTTTCCTACTCCTGCCAGGCACAGAATAATTATCAGCACTATCCTTCTCATAGAGTGTCTCTCTTGTATGGAGGCAGGGCGAACTCGATATCAGTATCATACACTGTTTCAAGCTCTTCAATGCTCAGTTTCACGTGGAACATCCGTTTCTTTTCATGCATCAGGATACTGGAAGCATACCGGCCATCACCGTTGCTGCGAAACTCACTGAAATCCAGAGTAATCTCATGATCTGAACTGCCAGAGGAAATACGCTCGCCGCACACCTTCAACTCTCCGGGGCATATGCGGATTTCCCTTTCGAAGTCCGCCTCCTCTGTCGTAACTATAAATCCACCCCCTGCAACCGGCTTAAAGTTATTACTGGCTAACTCCGGAAAATCACCGAAAATTATTTCCATGAAATCCTCCGGCATGCCATGTCTTTTTAGCACCTCCTCCTTCTTACCGATATAGACTGTCCGGTTAATACGGTCGATGGCAGCAATGTCATCTCCCACCGCCAGGAGTCTGATGAGCTCAATCCCAAGGGGACCTCTGACAGATGCGTAGAAATCGCCTTTGCTGTTAAGTCTGACATTCAGTCCAAAGTTACCGTCAATCTCTGTCCCATCGAGTTCAATTCTACCTTTCCTGATTACAAATCCTCTGTCCGTAATATTGTTATCAGTAACGGTTTTCATTATTGCCACGTAATCGGCTCCCGCCACTGAAACACCGCCTCCGGCGGTCTTCCTTTTCCTGGCCGCCGAGCAGCCTGCCACCATCAGAATGAGCAAGGCTACTGACACAGTAATGATTATCTGGCGCATTTTCTAATCTCCTCCTCAAGGTAAGTTTTTGTGATGTCCTTTTCCATTGCTTCTCTCCAGTATGCAACCGCCTCACTGCACTTTCCCAGTGCGTTAACTATATAGCCCATGTGTTCAAGGATCTCCGGGTCTCTTTCGCCCTCCTTTTCAAATATCCTCATCATAGCCTTATGGGCTTCCCTGTATCGTCCCAGCTTATACAGCACCCAAGCGTAGGTATCGATATACGTTTCATTGTCGCCCTCTTTCGTCATGACCGTCTCGGCCATCTTAAGGGCTTTCTTCAGATCGCGGTCACCCTCGGCGAGAAAATAGGCATAATTATTCAGTATCAGCGGTTCTTCAGGTGAGATTTTAAGTGCCTCCTCGTAGAATCCGTACGAGCTGTCGAACTCCTTCATCCTGTATTTCAGGTCGCCCATCATAGAGAGCACCTGCACCCTCAGCTCAGCGCTGTTCCCGGCCAGTATAAGTGCCTTCTGCAGCTCGCCGTCAGCGGTCTCATACTCCTTCAGTTCCATGGCCGAGATAGCATAATAAACCTTGCCGAGAATGCTTCGGTTGTTTTCCCGTGAATAGACCGAAGTAAGATCGTACAGCTTACGGTACTCACGCTTGTCAGCATAGAGCAGTATAAGTTTTTCCGAGAAATAAAACCCGGGTTTTATCTTTTTCTGCAGCTCTTCATAACGAATAATTGCCTCCTCTTCTCTGCCTGCTGTTTCATACAGGCCGGGCCTCATGGAGAGTATCTCCTCATCATCAGGGTATTTTTCCTCAAGTATCTTAAGGCTCTTTTCGAACGAACCTGAATTTTCCAGTACATAGGCCGTATCAACCAGTAGTCTTCCTGCCACTGCCACCTTTCTTTCACGCTCAACTACCCCGCTTTCAAATACATTGTCAAGAAACACTGTTATTCCGGAATACTCCTTCTTATAAACGAGGTTCATAAGATAGAGCAGCTGTGATTCGATGTCTCCCGGATTCTTTTCAATGATTTCCTTATAAATGCTGTCACTTTTCTCCGGTTTTCCATCCTCAAAATAGATATCGGCCAGGAGGGCCTTATAACGCATCTCGCCGGGCTGCTTTTCAATAAGCGTCTTCGTTCTTGCAGCAGCCTCATCCATCTCCCCCTTCATAATCAGGCCCGATATCATCATCAGGAACATGTCATCATTCAGCGCGCCTTCATTATTAAGGACCCTGAACAGCGAATCAGCCTTATCTACCTCACCCTTTTCGGCATATAGCCCTGCCAGAATTGTGTTAACCTCCACGGCCCGGGTGTCAGCCTTTAATGCACGGGTAAAGTATACAAGTGCAGAATCTTTTTGCTGATACTGAGTAAACAGAGAGCCGCTGGCAAGCTGGTACCAGTAGTTGTCCGGCTCCAGCCTTGCGGCCATGGAGGCATATGCCATCGATTTCTCTCCCATTCCGGCAGCTGAATAAATCTGTGCCAGCTCAAAATATGGTACGGCACGCTGCCAGTCTGTCTCAATGCATTTCTCGAACAGGCCGGCTGCTTCATTAATGTCTCCCACATACTTCTGCCGGAGGGCCTCTGCAAGGAGATAGTCGTAGCGTCCGTCGCTATTGCCTGTTTTGCCCTTAACATCTGTGGTAGTAACAGCCTTATGAGTGCAGGCGGCTGCCAGCACCATTATGAAAAACAATATTGTGCTCTTTCTCATTTCTTCCCTGAATGGCCAAAACCGCCAGCCCCCCTGTTTGTTGTACTAATTTCTTCCGCCTCAATCATCTCCGCCTTTTCGTGGCGCGCTATAACCATCTGAGCTATGCGGTCACCGTCATTTACAGTAAAAGCAGCATCAGACAGGTTTATAAGTATCACGCCCACCTCGCCCCTGTAATCGGCATCAATTGTCCCAGGCGAATTCAGCACTGTAATTCCGTGCTTCAGCGCCAGGCCGCTTCTCGGCCTTACCTGTGCCTCATATCCTACAGGCACCTCAATGAAAAGTCCCGTGGGAATAAGCCTTCTCTCCAGCGGCTTAAGCGTGACCGGCTCTTCAGTAAAGGCCCTCAGGTCCATTCCTGCGGAATGTTCCGTTTCATAGGCGGGTAATGCGTGTGACGACTTATTAACTATCCTTATCTTCATTATCCTCTCCTGATCATTAACGTAAAGAATTGATCTTTGATCTCTGCCGCAGCAAAGAAAATCATAAGCAGCACAGTGTCAACCACAATGTTGACAATTTTATTTTCACCGGCCAGGAGCCTGGAAATTATTAGGAGGCCCACCGCCAGTACGATATACAGCAGTATTTTCCCGACCTCATACCTGACCGGGTAAACCTTTTGTCCGACGAAGTATGACACCAGAACCATTGACAAGTAGCATGCCACATGTGCCCATGCGGCAGCGATATACCCGTACAGGGGTACGAAAACCAGATTTACTGTAACTGTTACAGCTGCCCCTATTATAGTGATCCAGGCTCCGTAAATTGTCTTGTCAAGAACCTTGTACCATATGCTCTGGTTGATGAAAATGCCCAGGAGGAGATATCCCATGCTCACTATCGGCACAACAATAAGAGATTCCCTGAATACCGGTCCTATTAGGACCTGTAAGGCTTCGATATAAAGGTTTATCCCCAGGAAAAGAATCAATGCCGTTATCACGAAATACTTCATTGTGACAGCATAGGTCTCTTTTGCATCGCTGTTTCCTGCCTTTTCAAAGAAGAATGGCTCAGCTGCAAAGCGATACATCTGTATGAAGAGCGACATCAGTACTCCAACCTTGAATCCCGCACCGTACAGTCCTACTGTTGCGAGGCCCTCTGCCCCTCCGATCAGGCGGCGAAGCAGTATCTTGTCAAGCACCTCATTGAGTGATCCGGCCATCCCTCCAATCAGCAGAGGCCAGCTGTACGCCAGCATCCTTACAAACAGCTTCCGGTCAAAGACAGGACGAATCTTCAGCATAAAGGGCATGAGGCATATCAGCGTAAAGGCAGACCCTGCCAGGTTGGCCACAAATACATAACCTACCTGAAAATCGGGATTATAGACCTTTAGTATCCATGTATTTCCTTTAGCAACCATTTCCGGTGCTGCCTTCAGGAAGAAAAAGACTGTGATGAGAGTTACTATAACATTAATGATCTTCAGTATGCTGAATGTCACAGGCTTATGGTTATTTCTAAGCCATGCGAACGGTATTGCCGAGAAGGCGTCAATAGCCACTATCCATGCAAACATCCTGACATATTCCGGATGTTCACTGTAACCGAGGAAACCTGAGATGGGGTCCAGGAACAGGGAGACAGCCAGAATGAAGAGGAGCGAGGTTGTGAAGAGACTTATAATGGCCGTACCGTAAACCTTTTCGGCCGGAGCCTTCGTCCCGGCAAACCGGAAGTAAGTCGTCTCCATCCCGTAAGTCAGGATGACCAGTGCCAGAACCATCCAGGCATATAGCTCCGTTACAACGCCATACTGCTCACGCCCGAAGATATAAGTATAGAAGGGTGTGAGCAACGCATAGTTCAGAAATCGCGGAACAACGGTTCCAAAGCCATAAATGACAGTCTGGCCCGCAAGCTTGCGTATATCGTTCATGCTTAACTCTTACTGCAAATATATATCTTTGTCAATCGTAAATTAAAAGAAAATGAGGACTTCATTACGCTTGTCACTGACCCTGGTTGCTGCGCTTCTGATTGCAGGCTGCGCATCAGGCGACAAAAAAGGCGTCCGCGCCGAGATCAAAACCACCGCAGGGGATATTGTCATTTCTCTGTCCGATCTGACCCCGCTGCACCGCGATAACTTCATAAGGCTTGCAGAGAGCGGCTTCTATGACGGTGTTTTATTTCACCGTGTAATAAAGGAATTCATGATACAGACCGGTGACGGATCAACCAGGCAGGATTCCACGCTTATCAAAGACGACTACACCATTCCGGCCGAGATAAATGACTCGCTCTTTCACAGGAGAGGGGTTGTTGCCGCAGCCCGCATGGGTGATGACGTCAACCCGGAAAGAAATTCCTCGGGAACGCAGTTTTACATTGTTCAGGGGAAAATTTACAACGATGAAGATCTTGCCGCCACCATTCAGCGTATTGAATACAACCGCAGGCAGTTCTTTTACAACAAGGCCCTGCTGGATCTGAGGAAGGCGGCAGCAGACAGTGTTACACCCGTCTCGGATGACGTCATACAGCAGAACGCCATCATAAGGGCCTATGACGATATGGAAGCCGCAGGGCCATTTGTCATGCCCGAAGTCCGCAGGGATGCCTATAAGACAATTGGCGGCACCCCTTTCCTCGACGGCGCCTATACTGTTTTCGGGGAAGTACTTGAGGGTATGGATGTTGTCGATGCCATTGCGGCGACAGCCACGGACTCCTCGGACAAACCGGTGCAGGACATCAGGATCCAGAAAGTCAGAATCATAAAATAATTTTCATCCGCACAAATGAAGGAGAGTATTGCAGAATTAAGGAGGGAGGTTGATGCTTTCCAGATCACCGGCGAAGCTGAACTTGAACAGTTCAGGATCGCATACCTGAGCAAGAAAGGGCAGATCTCAACTCTTTTTGAAGGTTTCAGGAATGTTGCTCCCGAGGCAAAAAAGGAGACCGGGCAGCTGCTTAATGAACTGAAACAGTTCGCAACTGAAAAATACAATGAATTCCGGGAGCGGCTCTCGATGGCCGAAGCAGAACATTCAGGCGTTGACATCACAATGCCGGCTTATCCGCTGGGGGAAGGTACACGTCATCCCATTTCCATCGTCCGCAATGAGATCATAGACATCTTCAGCCGGATAGGATTCACCGTCTCGGAGGGACCGGAGATAGAGGATGACAATCATGTCTTCACCATGCTCAATTTTGCAGGTGATCACCCGGCCCGTGACATGCAGGATACCTTTTATATAGAGAAAAAGTCCGGGTCTGAATCTGATCCGCATGATGTTTTGCTTCGTACTCATACATCGTCAGTGCAGGTCCGGGTGATGGAGACGCAGAAACCACCCATACGGACCATCTCTCCCGGCCGGGTCTTCCGCAATGAAGCTGTCTCTGCGCGGGCACACTGTATCTTTCACCAGGTTGAAGGTCTGTATGTTGCTGAAAATGTATCATTCGCTGACCTGAAGCAGACGCTCCTGTACTTTGCAACAGAGCTTTTCGGAGAGGGCGTGAAAATCAGGCTGAGGCCTTCCTTCTTCCCGTTTACGGAGCCCTCTGCGGAGATGGATATAAGCTGCAACATCTGTGGCGGAAAGGGCTGTAACGTATGTAAGGGCACCGGCTGGCTTGAGCTGCTGGGCTGCGGTATGGTTGACCCCAATGTGCTTGAGGCTTGCGGCATTGATCACGTTAAATATACGGGCTACGCCTTCGGTATGGGCATTGAGCGTGCCGCGATGCTTAAATACGGCGTCAACGACCTGAGGCTTTACTTCGAAAACGACATACGCTTCCTCAACCAGTTCAGGACAGAAATTTTATGATATTAGGGTTTTAATACTCACCTTTGCCAACTTAACAGACAGTTTTATGAAACTTGCATGAAAAAGACCTCACAAAAGGATTTGATTATTGTGATACATGCAAGTTCCATTCGACCGATAAAATAAATATGCCAAACGAATGAAACAGCATGACTATACAATAGCATTCTGTGATAAATGCGCTTTTGAAACAAATGCCGTATTCCGCTTCCTGACAAGGGATGAGACCGACAGGCTTAATTTTGAGAAGGATTTCAGGCGTTACAGGAGAGGTGATATTCTTTACAATGAGGGCAACCGTATCAGTGGTTTCTTTTGCATTAACTCAGGCATCATCAAAGTATTCAAAACCGGTGTTGACGGCAAGGAACAGATCATCCGCTTCGCCCGCAAGGGAGAGATAATTGCCTACAGGTCGGTGCTCAGCAACGAGCCAGCCTGTACTTCTGCCAAAGTGATTGAGGACTGCCAGGTGTGCTTCATTCCTTCCGAATTGCTGATACAGTTTGTTAAGACCAACCCGGCGTTTGCCTTCGAGATAGTAAAACTGACCTGTCATGAGCTGGCCGAGGCCAACTCATATATCACTGATATTGCCCAGAAGACTGTGAGGGAAAGGGTTGCCGAGGTGCTTCTCAACCTGGTCAAGGACTTCGGTCTTGATGAGCAGAAGTATCTGCGCATCTCACTTACGCGCGAGGAGCTGGCAAACATAGTAGGCACTGCCACCGAATCAGTTATACGATTGCTTTCAGAGTTCAAGAGCGATAAACTCATTGAGCTCAACGGCCGCAAGATCCGGATCATGGACCTGAAGGGCCTTGAAAAGATTAGTTCCTGATTTTCTGAAAATTTTACTGATCAGAAGAGCGTTTCTTCCCTTCCCCTTACGATTCCCAGGTGACGGTATGCCGTCTCCGTTGCCTCCCGTCCGCGCGGTGTGCGTTTGATATATCCCTCTTTTATCAGGAATGGTTCATACACCTCTTCGATGGTCCCGCTCTCTTCGCCCACTGCTGTGGCCACGTTGGTTAGTCCCACCGGGCCACCCTTGAATTTTTCTATGATTGTGCGCAGGATCCGGTTATCCATCTCATCAAGGCCGTGCTTGTCTATGTTCAGTGCTTCCAGGCTGTAGCGTGTTATAGCGAGGTCTATCGAGCCCGTGCCCTTCACCTGTGCAAAGTCGCGCACCCTCCTGAGCAGTGCGTTGGCGATCCTTGGCGTGCCGCGACTGCGTGATGCTATCTCATGTGCTGCAACATCGTCTATGCTTATATTAAGGATTTGTGCCGATCGCTTTACAATGCCCTTCAGCACCGGCGTGTCATAATACTCGAGGTGAAATTTGATTCCGAAGCGGGCACGCAAAGGACTTGTCAGCAGCCCGCTGCGTGTGGTGGCGCCGATAAGGGTAAAGGGATTGAGCTTCAGCTGCACGGAGCGGGCGCCGGGGCCCTTGTCAATCATTATGTCGATCTGGTAATCCTCCATCGCCGAATAGAGGTACTCCTCAACTATCGGGCTCAGTCGGTGTATCTCATCTATGAAGAGAACATCTCCTTCGTCAAGGCTGGTGAGCAGTCCGGCGAGGTCCCCGGGTTTGTCGAGCACCGGTCCGGAGGTGACCTTCAGCTTCACCATCATCTCGTTGGAGATAATTGCGGCAAGGGTTGTCTTGCCCAGTCCGGGCGGACCGTGAAGCAGCACATGGTCAAGAGCCTCGCCTCGCTGACGGGCCGCGGTGACAAAGACACTCAGGTTGTCTGTGATGCGCTGCTGGCCCTTGAAATCAGAGAAAGAGAGCGGGCGCAGCTGTTTCTCAAGCTCCGCATCTCCCGCGAGGGTGATCTCCTTTCTCAGATTAAACTGTTCGCTCATTGCTCATATCATTGGATGCGCCTGACGCTGCTCTCCGGAAGATTTACCGCCACCCCGTTGATGCTTGTCTCTATATCATCGCGGTATGTGATTGTGAGAATTACCTCACCGATCTCATTGTATTTCTTCCATGTCTTTGTCCGGAATCCGCTTTTATAGTACCGGTCTTCCTTCAACCTGCCGCTGTCATAATAGAGAACGTGATGGCCTTCAGGATTGCCTTGCCTGTAATCGCCGCGGAACCTGGTCTTTCCGTTAGGATACCATGACTTCCACTCACCGTCACGTAGGCCAAGCAGGTATGTTCCCTCCTCAGCGTTGTCTCCGGTTGTAATCTTCCATTCGCCGTTTCTCTCGCCGTCAGCATAGGCCCCCTGGGCAATTATCTCACCTGTCCGTGTATATTCGGTATACATACCGTCCCGGCGTCCCTGGTAATAATCCTCTTCCCTCAGCAATTCCCCGTCAGGATAATACCAGCGCCAGGTGCCGTCAATGCGGCCGTTGCTGTATGAACCGGCCTGTTCGAGTTTCCCGGACTGATTATAAAACTTCCATATACCAGTGCGCCTGCTGTCAGTGTATGCCCCTTCCGCAATAACGCTTCCTGAGGCTGAAAAATCTTTCCACGGACCCCTTCGGTTGCCCTCCTCATCTACAATACCTTCAGAGATGAGCAGTCCGTTGTCATTGTAGATGCGCGAATTCTTCACCGTACCGTCAGGATTGTATTCACGGTGTATACCAACTGGGGTGCCCTCGCGGAAGGGACCGGAATAGATCAGCTTCCCTGAATCGTCATACCTGTTTTGGATATCAATCTCAGCGCTGTTGTCTATATCGGTACCGGTTACTTTTCCATTCTCGTAAAGAAGGGTCACAAGCAGCCTGCCCCTTTCATCATACTCCTTATAGTAGCCGTGGAGCTGGTCATCGCGGTAGTTCCTTTCTGTTTTAATGCCTCCTCCCGGATAAAAGTCTATCCACTCGCCCTGCTTTAGTCCTGCAGCATCAGTGTGGTTTATCCGTTCCCTGCTTATAAGAAAATCATTGTTGTACTCCAGCAGGGTGATGATCTTTCCCTCACGGTCATATTCGCGTGACAGTCCGTCTTTTTTGCCGTTTGCATAGGGAATGGTCTGTTTTATATTTCCTTCAGGGTAGAAGATACGTGCCGTTCCCTCTTTTCTGTCTCCGGCATAGAGTTCAGATGACTGGATATACAATCCCTGTACAGGGTCTTTCTGGTATCTAAGGTGGTATCCGTTTCTCTTGCCCAGGAGATAATTAATCTTTTCTGTTGTGTCACCCGCCTGGTCATAGAACACCCACACGCTGTCAAGAAGAAAGCTCGTGCGCTTTCCTTCCGACTTGAGCACTCCCGTAACATAATAGCTCTTCCAGAAGCCATCAGGTTTACCGTTCCTTATGTAACCTTCACTTGATATGTTCCCGTTAGGGTATTTGAACTGTTGAAATCCGTCCTTTAGCTGGCTATCCTGTTGAGCTGCCAGAAGGGAGGGTACTGTTACAAGCAAAATCAGAAAAAGTCTCTTCATCTTATAAACCCAGTTTTGCCGATATCTCAAGCATTCTTTTGATCGGTACCGCCGCACGTTCAATTATTGAAGGATCAACGGTCACTTCCGGCTCTTCAAATTTAAGTGATTTATATATCTTTTCAAGAGTTATGAGCTTCATAAAGCTGCATTCACTGCATCCACACGTCGAATCCTTAGGCGGAGCCGGAATAAATATCTTTTCCGGTTGTGCCTTTTTCATCTGGTAGATTATACCGGGTTCTGTAGCTACAATAAACACCTTACACGGATCCCGGCTTACGAAAGACAGTAATCCTGATGTTGATCCGATATAATCTGCAACCATTCTTACAGGTCTTTCGCATTCCGGATGGGCAATAATTTTTGCACCCCTGTTTTCATCCCTGAGTTTGACTATGGCCTCCAGGGAAAACTGTTCATGCACGTGGCAGGCACCGTCCCAAACAATAATATCTCTTCCAGTCAGGCTTTTTATATAGTTGCCAAGGTTCCTGTCAGGGCCGAATAATATTTTTTCATTTTCG
This sequence comes from Bacteroidales bacterium, assembly GCA_041740815.1. Taxonomy (GTDB): domain Bacteria; phylum Bacteroidota; class Bacteroidia; order Bacteroidales; family VadinHA17; genus SR-FBR-E99. The sequence goes on along the minus strand of JBGSLG010000019.1, from coordinate 6,062 downwards.
GGAAGTGATTCAATTATCTGTTTTGCGTTTGATGAGGTGCAGGCTATATCGCTAAGCGCCTTGATATCCGCGGTTGTATTTACATATGTTATAACTGTCCTTCCCGGGTTGTCATTTATGAACTTTTCAAAATCCTCCTTCTTGCAGGAATCTGCAAGAGAACACCCTGCAAGCAGGTCCGGAATGATAACTTTTTTATCCGGAGAGAGTATCTTTGCAGTCTCTGCCATAAATTTGACACCGGCAAAAATTATCATGTCAGCTTTTGTCTCAGCTGCCTGTTGTGAAAGGGCCAGACTGTCGCCTACGAAGTCAGCTATATCCTGGATGTCAGAGGTCTGATAATAGTGAGCAAGAATGACAGCATTTTTCTCCTTTTTCAGAGCCTCAATCTCTTGAATTAAACTTTTATTAACAACCATAATTAATTATAGTTTTAAAAATTTTATATATATGATGGTTATTATATGCTGTTAGTTATGTTTAAACAATTTTACGATTCTTATTGCAAAAGTGGCAGTTAAAAGATTAATAACAGCTTATGAACACATCAAAAAATGTACCTTTTCTGAAAAAGAGGCAATTAGGTCAATAATTAACAACTGTTACCCCAATTTTGTTAATAGCGGAAATGTAATGAAATGAATGGTTCCGGTGTTCAGTCACTGTTGAAATAATTTATCAAAACGGTAAGAAAAAGTTTTTGTTTTGATCGCGAAAAAACATGTGTATACTGGTAACATGTTAACCGAAACTAATGAACAATGAATTAAATATCCGGTTACATGTTATGAACATATCAAACTATCGATGTTTTCCTTTCTTTTAATAATTACAGGGTTATATTTGTATAAAAATATGAAGGCGTTTTGGAAAAGATCATAATAGCCTCAGACCATGCCGGTTTCAGGCTGAAGGAGAGGCTTGTCAAATGGCTTATCTCAAACCGGTATGAAGTAAAGGACCTTGGATCCTTTTCTGAAGACAGCGTTGATTACCCTGATTATGCTCATCCTCTTGCCGTTGCGGTGGAGAAGGGTGAGTATTCATACGGTATTACAATCTGCGGTTCAGGTAACGGCATCAATATGGCAAGCAACAAACACCAGAAGATACGTTCTGCCGTATGCTGGAATGAAGACATAAGCAGGCTTGCAAGATCACACAATGACGCAAACATATGTGCCCTGCCCGGGAGGTTTCTCACTGAATCCGAAGCCATTCTGATTGTCAAGACGTTTCTGTCCACTCCGTTTGAAGGGGGAAGGCACAAGAGGCGCATTGAAAAAATACCCATAAAGAGCTGTTAGATGCTGTCGGCTACCTGCAAATACGGTATCAGGGCTGTGATCTTCATCGCCACGAAGGATGACCAGAAGATAAACACCGGTTTGAAGGAGATTGCCGAGAAGCTAAAGATACCGCAGCCTTATCTCGCCAAGATCCTTCAGATTCTTGCCAGGAAAAAGATACTGCACTCCTCAAAGGGGCCCCACGGAGGTTTTTACCTGATGATACCGGCATCAAAGCTGACGCTGATGGATTTAATTGATGCCATTGACGGAAGGAACTTTTTTGACAGTTGCTATGTGACAGGAGAGAGGTGCAATTTTGACAAGCCCGACAACGGTCTCTGTGTTCTTCACAATGACCTTCGGCAGGAAAAGGTCCGGCTGGAGAAGTTTTTCAGTTCAAAGACAATCGAGGATCTTGCCAGGCAGGCAAGTGGCAATACAGCCGTTACGATCTGAACCTTTCAATCACTTTTTTTGCAATGTGTGCGAGCAGGATGCCGGCTGTGACCCCGCTGATATTGGCTACCAGGTCAAGGGTTTCCGCCTGGCGTGATGTTGTCAGGGTCATTTGCATTATTTCCATCAGGGCCCCGAACAGAATGGGGATGAGCAGGATCAGGTAATTGAACCTTCGCTCTGTCTGCCACCGGCAGGAGTCCATCAGAAGCATTGCCGAGAAGAATGCGTACATTGCAAAGTGTCCCATTTTGTCAATATACGGGATGTTTAACATGCGCCCGGGAACAAGTGACTTGCTTCCAGAAAGGCTCAGCCAGAGGATGAGCAGGCCGATGATGATACTCTTATAATATTGTTTTATAAAGAGATATAGCATGTTTTATTTTTGAAAGTGTGAAAATAATAAACTAATATTTATCTTTTGTATTTTTAGACAAGATATTTTCCAATGGCCGGCATTTACCTTCACATACCTTTCTGCAAGAGTTTCTGCAGTTACTGTGACTTTTACAGTATAACTGACAGCAGCGGTAAGGAGGCTTTTGTCCGTGCACTCATCGGGGAGGCGGTACTGCAGTCGCGCTACCTTGAGGGAGAAAAAATTGATACGGTATACTTTGGTGGCGGAACACCTTCTCTGCTTACTGTTGAGCAGATAGGGAGCATCCTTGAAGCGATAAGGCTTAATTTCATTATGGGCGATGACCCTGAGATAACCCTGGAAGCTAATCCTGATGATGTCACTGAGGGATATTTCGGTTCTCTGAAGGCGATAGGAGTGAACCGGGTGAGTCTCGGGGTGCAGTCGTGGGATGAGAAGAGGCTCCGGTATCTCGGCCGCCGGCACACAGCCTTGCAGTCAGCCATGGCGCTTGAACTGATTTTCAGGGAGGGAATAACGAATGTTTCGGCTGATCTGATATACGGAGTTCCCGGGATGACAACTGCTGATATGATGGCTGATCTGGAAAAGATGTTCTCCTTCCCGGTGACGCATCTGTCGGCCTATCATCTTACAATTGAGGATGGCACACGGCTGGGTCAGTTAAAAAAGGAGGGAAAGCTCAGCGAGACAGACGAAGATACCAGCAACTCGATGTTTACCTTGCTCGGCAACACCTGCAGGGATCATGGATTCATTCACTATGAGATATCAAACTTTGCACTTGACGGATACATCTCCAGGCACAACACCTCCTACTGGAAGCAGGTTCCCTACCTGGGACTTGGCCCCTCGGCACACTCCTTTGACAGGAGGTCACGCCAGTGGAATGTCTCCGACGTAAAAAAATATATCAGGTCTGTCAGCAGCGGTGAGGTGCCTTTTATCAGGGAGGAGCTAAGCCGCCTGACAATATTCAATGAATACGTTATGACCTCCCTCAGGACTATGTGGGGTATTGACCTTTCGTACGTGGAGGCGTATTACGACAAGGAGCTGCATGATTATCTCGTCAATCTCTCAGGAAAATATATCCGTTACGGACTGATGAGGCGCGAAAAAAATACCCTGGTCTTGACAGACCAGGGTAAGATGATATCTGATAATATTATTGCCGAACTGATTACGGAGCTGTAATTATTTCTTTCCCTTAAGTGTAAAGGTAGTGTTTCCTATTTTTTCGCCGCCGAGGTAGAGTTCCACGCTGTATATTCCTGCGATGAAATCACCTGTATTGTCAAGGAAGATACACATTTCAATGTCAGCGTTTGCATAATCCACTGCCCTGTTTGCCGAGAAGATCAGCTGTTCGCCCTGAACCTCAAAAAGGTTGTCGGGTGAAGGGGTGATGACGAGCTGGTCGGGACGCACTACCCTCAGGTAGACGATCTTGTTGCCGGCTTCGGCTATCGGGTTTTCCCTCAGAGTGTAGCAGACTCTTATCTTGTCAAGGTTCCTGAGCTCATCAGTCTCCTTGCGTTTTTTGTTCAGTGCAACGGCAACCACATCCTTAGCCTGAATTACTGATGCCACGGTTACCTTGGAGGTGAGTTCCTCCTTAGCCTTTTCAAGCTCCACGTTTGTCTCCTGAACTGCTGTGATCTGCTGTTTGATCTCGACGTTCTCTGCGGTCAGTACCTGATTGCGCGTGTTGAGAGAGTCTATCTGAACGATATAGCTCTTCATGATATCGCGCATGGTGCTAATCTCTGCCTTATATTTTCTGATCAGCTGTGCGTTAGAAGCATTGACCTCCAGAAGCTTCTGAATCCTGGTACGCTCACGCTGAATCTCAGCATTAAGTGTATCATTGCTTGTCTTCAGAGTGTCATAGCCGTACATCATCATGCGGAGCTCGCCTGCAAGAGAGTCTTTCTCTTCAGTAAGCACCTGTTCCATCTCAACCATTTTACTCTTCTGGTTGTAATAGAGTACAACAAGTGCTATTAAACCCAGTGTCAGGATAATGGTTGACACAATCATGACAATCGGAGCACCTTTTTTATGCTCAACGTGTTCAGCCTGATATTTTTCCTGATTTTCCATTTGTTAGTTATTTAATCCGGTGCAAAATTAGTAATTATATCAGTACCACAAATTTTTATCCTGTTTGATTATCTTAGCCGGGGATATTTCCAAAGTTAACCAACCTTTATATATAACTGTTTATGAGTGGATTTTACGGTTCAGTCTCCGATAGAAGCTGTGTCGACGATGTATTTTACGGTACTGATTATCATTCGCATCTGGGTACAAAACGTGCCGGAATGGTGTTTTATGATAAGGAGATCGGGTTCAGGAGGAGGATCCACAACCTGGAGAATGAATATTTCAGGAATAAATTTGAGGGGGAGCTGAAGGAGTTCAGCGGCAACAGTGGCATGGGGGTCATCAGTGACACCGATCCGCAGCCGATACTTTTCAATTCGCATCTCGGGCCGTTTGCACTTGTCACGGTCTCACGTATAGTCAATATTGGTGAGCTGGCTGAATATTTCCTCGCGCGTAAGAAGCACTTTACGGAAAATTTCATGGGCAACATCAACCCGACAGAGATGGTTGCCAATATCATTTGTGACGGCGACTCATTTGTTGAGGGTATTACAAATGTGTTTGAAAAGATACAGGGTTCATGTTCGATGCTGGTTCTGACCAAGGACGGCATCATTGCTGCGCGTGACAGGCTGGGGCGTACGCCGGTGGTTATAGGCAAGCGCGACGGAGCGCGGGCTGTGGCCTCGGAGACATGTTCCTTCCCGAACACCGGTTTTGAAACTGAATATTTTCTTGGTCCCGGTGAGATTGTTCATATCCGTTTCAACGGTTTTACCAGGCTGAATTCTCCCGGTAAAAAGATGCAGGCCTGTGCTTTTCTGTGGGTTTATTATGGCTTCCCGACGTCCGAGTATGAAGACAGGAACGTAGAACAGGTACGTTACAGGTGCGGTGCCGCGCTTGCTGAGCGTGACACTGTGGAGGCTGACTTCGTGTGTGGTGTTCCCGACTCAGGTGTGGGGCATGCCTTCGGTTATGCCAACAAAAAAGGGCTTCCTTACATGAGTTCATTCTCCAAGTATACACCCACGTGGCCGAGGAGCTTCATGCCCCAGAGGCAGATACAGAGGGATCTGGTTGCCAGGATGAAACTCATTCCCAACAAGAAGGTTACAAGCGGAAAGCGGATCATCTTTCTTGATGACAGCATTGTCAGGGGAACGCAGCTGCGGGACAACACCCGTGACCTGCGTGAGGCCGGAGCTGCCGAGTTGCACATGCGGATAGCCTGTCCGCCGCTTCTTTATCCATGTCCGTTCCTTAATTTCTCACAGTCGCGCTCAACCCTTGAGCTTGCCGCGCGCAAGGCCATTGTTAAACTTGAAGGGGAGGAAAAGAATATTGAGGAATACCTTGATCCCAATTCTGAAAAATACAGGTTGATGGTCAATGAGATAGCATCCAATCTGGGTATGGACACCCTGATGTTTCAGCGTCTTGACGATCTTGTTGAGGCCATCGGACTGCCGAAGGAAAAGCTCTGTACCCATTGCTGGGATGGCAGCAGCGACTTCTGAAAATTGTTAATAAGTAAGGGGAGATGTTAACTCTTTAACATTCGTCTATACAATTACCACTGTCTATCCTTTTAAATTAGCGGTTCATAAAAACTATGAAACTCTTGCGGAAGGTTTCATGTTTAACTGGTCAAAGTGATACAGCTGATTATCGTTTTAGAAAAAATTCAATTATCGGATAATAATCTCCTTATTTTTTAAGTTAAACCATAGAAAACTAGTCATAGCGAATAGTAATTAACAAACTTTAAACTTATCTAAAATGAAAAAGATTCTTTTGTTTTCAATTATCAT